>VBMR01000211.1 GCA_005878325.1 Methanobacteriota archaeon
AGCGCCGCGCTCCGACGGCTCGGCGACTCGCTCGTGCGGGCGCGGGCCGCGTATGACCGCGTGCAGGAGCAGAACGATCAGGTCTTGCGGGACATGGCCAACGAGGTGCCGGCCTGAGCGACGCCTCCTCCGTACGGTCGTTCGTCCGGGATGCCCTCACCGACCTGGGCGCGGACGTGTCCGGTACGGGATCCCTCCTCTGGGTCCAAGCGCCCGAGTCCCTCTGTGCAAGGTTGGAGGTCCCCCCGACCTTCGCCATCACCTTCGATCCGGAGCGGAGCGGGGAGTTCGACGCGGAGCTCGTCGCCCCGGGGAGTTATTTCCTCGAGAAGCTCGTGGCCCTCTCCGCCGAGAGAGGCCGGTGGGACGCCGTCCGCTGCGTCCCCGGTCCGGATTGGATTTCGACCGCGCTATCCGTCGCGGGCTTGGGACCGCCGACGGGGGTCCGTCCGCGTGTGGAGGCCGAGGAGGGCGGCACGATCTTCCTCTTCTCCTTCCGGGTGACCCTCACGTCCGACGAGAAGCGGGAAACGTTCCATCGAATTGCCGTCTCGCCCTCGACGGAGTGTGCATGGGAGGCGGACGATGTCCCCACCGATTCGGATCTCCTCCCGGTCTCTCCGGCCGAAGTGCACGGCGACCTCGAGGCCGCCTACCGCATCGGGACCCAGGCGCTGCGGGAACGATGCCGGGAGTCGGTCGACGGATTTCGGGCCGAGAGCCTCCGCCGACTCGATGAAGAGGTCCGTCGGATCTTCGGCTACTTCGATCGGACGAAGGACGAGATCCAGGAGGCCGACCCGGAGGGATCCGGCGAACTGATCCGCGCGATCGAAGGAGAGCGAAGCCGGCGCCTCGCGGAGACCCTCGAGCGCTTCGATCCGATCGCGAGGGCCTCGCTCTGTTCGATCCGAGCCCTGCTGGTCCCCATGGCCCGCGTTCGCCTGACGCTTCCAAGCGGCGCCTCTTCGGAGGCGACCGTCGACGCGTGGTCTCATCACGTCCGAGGATTGGCGTGTGCGGAATGCGCGGGGACAGCCGGTCCGTGGGTTCCCGAGGAGGACCGTCTCCGGTGCGCCCGATGCGCCTCTACGCGAGACGGGTCCGTTCGACCTCGAGCCCGTCCGCGGTCGGATACTCCTCGACGAGGAAAGCGGGACGCCCCAGGGACGGCGCGATCACCTCGAGGATCCAAGGCGCGACCTCGAGACGCTTCCGGGCCAGGTCCAAGCCCATGAGGTCCCTCGGCACGCCATGCCGCCGCACGAGGTCCTTCATGAGCGGTTCAAGGTCCGGTCCCTCGAGGATTCCCTTGACGATCGTCCCATCCTCCGTGATGAGGTCCCAGGCTCGGGCGACGTTCTCGGCCCGTCGCTTGATACGGGAGCGGAGTTGCCATCCGTCCTTGTAGCCGCTCGTGCAGTAGTGGACCGTCGTCTTCCATCGACGGCCGAGGATCCGCAGTGCGACTGTGTCCGCCCCCTTGACGCCGTAGGAGAGGTCGTGCTTCATCTCGTACCCGTGCATCTTCATCCGCGGGAAGTTCGCCTCGGAGAACTCCATCTCGTTCAGGTTCACGAAGGCGAGGCCCTCGGCCCCGGCCCATTCGATCAGGCGCACGAGGTCCGCCTCTCGCTCCGGGATCAGCGGGACCTCGATCCCGACCGTCAGGCCGAGGGACCGGGCGAGGCGCGACGCCGGCACAAAGGCGCTGTCCGCCGCCCGGGACCACAGGCCCGGGGGAACGTGGAACCGGATCTCGTCGAGGCCCGCATCAGCAAGGGCCCGGATCTTCTCTGCATCCGTGGACATCGTGTACAGGTGCGTGTGGAACGACGGGCCGAACTCCCGCTTCAAGAGGCGGATGTAGCGGCACGTCCGCTCGACCGCGTCGAAGGGATCGCCACCGGTAATCCCCGCGCCGGTCGCGCGGATTGCACGGGCCTCTTCGAGGACGTCTTCGTCTCGGACGACGCGCTTCTCGTCCGCGAAGACGACGTCATGGTACATCTTCTCGTCGGAGACGGGGCAGTAAAAGCAGTGGAAGGAGCACAAGCCGGTGACGAAGAGGACCATCTTGGAGCCGTCCGTGCACTGCCGGCATCCGACCGAGAGGCGGCCGCGGGCGAATCCTCCGAGCGGTCGCTCCTCAAGACGCACGGGCCGAAGAATCGAAGAGCGGACATAAAGATTCCCTACGTCGGTTCCTTGGCCTTCGGTGGGATGTCTCGCTAGACCGGTGGGGTCTTATGACATGCTCGGCGCTACCGAAGCACCCTCGGACAGGCGATCTCCGTGAACACACACAACCGCATCAATTACATCGAATTCCAGGCCTCTGACCTCGAAGCGATCAAGGACTTCTATACGAGAGCGTTCGGCTGGAAGTTTACGGACTACGGCCCTGACTACGTTGCTTTCGCCGACGGCTCCCTGGAGGGAGGTTTCGCCAAAGGAGACAGGAGAGG
>VBMR01000212.1 GCA_005878325.1 Methanobacteriota archaeon
TCAGGTTGTCATAGAGGTGCAGGTCGTTCATGAGACGAAAGATGGGAATCGCGACCATCTGCTGGGGAACCGACATCAGAAGTACAATGGAGAGGAACAGGTAATCTCGGAAGGGAAACCGGAAGCGGCTGAATCCGTATCCGGCTAGGGTGGCTACGAGGATGGGGATGATTGTGGCGGGAATTGCGATGAGAAACGAGTTGGCGTATCCTCGCGACATCGAAATGGTCGGATGGGTCAAGGCCGCGACGAAATTGGACAAGGAAGGATGGAAGGAGTTGAAGTTCCACCACCCGAGTGCAATCTCATTCAAGGGACGAACCGCCGTGCTGAACACCCCCAGGAAGGGTATCAGCCAGGCCAATCCAACCGACCATGCGACGACGTGAATCACGACCGTCTTGAGTCGCGGTTTCCTCAACCGACGCTTCGTCATTTCACCATCCGGCGAAGGACTAACAAGGTCGCAAACAAGGTCATGAGAGTGAGCAGGCTGGCGACGGCAGCGGCGAGGCCCGAGTTGAACGCGATGAACCCATAGCGATACATCTGGAGGGCGAGGACGTCGGCGGACCCCAGCGTCCCCCCGTCGGGGCCGACCGCAACGTACACAACGTCGAAAATCTTGAGCTCATATAGCAGGGTCATGACCACGATCACGAGGGTGATCGGTTTGAGAAGCGGGAACGCAATCCGGAAGAAGATGCGGCTCGGGGAGGTGCCGTCGACTCGTGCCGCCTCAAAGTAATCCTTTGGAATCGTGGTCAGGCCTGCGGAATAGACGATTAGGCTGAAGCCCGTCCACAGCCAGACGGAACCGAAAATCAGGCCGAGCAGGGTGAGCTGGCGTCGAACGATCCAATTCACATCGAGCGATTTCACACCGATCAGCCCGAAGAACGAGGGGACGATGCCGATACCCTGCTCCAGCAGAAAACGAAGGATGACGCCGCCGACGATCATGGGCGTGACCATTCCGAGAAAGATGAAGGATTTGATGATCGAAGCGCCTCGAACATCCCGCAGAATGAGGGCGAGCCAAAGGCCGGCGAACAGAGAGATCGGCAGGTGGATGCCAATCCAAAGGGCGTTGTGCAGGAGCGTGCCGAGCGGCGGGGGCCAAGGCAAGTTTTTCGCGTTGATCGTCGCAGGGTCCGAAATCACGCGACCGTAGTTGTCGAGGCCCGAGTACGCGCCGGAGGAGCCTGGGTCCCCGGAAAAGAAACCGAGGAATACAGTCTGAAGGACCGGGTAGACGACGAAAAAAATGGCGAGGAACACGGCCGGGACGAAGAAGAGGAGCCGACCGGTCTTGACGCGAGACTTGTGGCTCACCCCCGGGTGGCCGCGCACCCAGGAGATCAGACGGTCCACGAAGGCCGATGGGAGCCTGCGAATGTCCGCGAAGCGACCTCCGCCCCCCATCGCTCCTCGTTCACGGCGGAACGGCGGCCTGAATCGCCGCGAGGATCCCGTCTAGGTCTCCGGCCGGATCCGGGCTCGTCCACAAGCCTTTGAGCTGGCTCCAGAAGGTGGTCTGGAACGTTCCTCCGACCGTATCGTCGAGGTCGACGAGGACCTCCTTGCCCTGGAGCGAATTGGCAACGGCCAAGTCGCCCGGCGGATACGAAGTGTTTGAGACCCCTACGCGTGTAGCGACGTGGCCGCCCTGCGCAATCTGAGCGTTCTGTCCGTCCACGCTGATCAGGAAGCTGAAGAGCTGTCTCGCGGCGTCCAGCCTCGTGGTGTACTTCGGGATAAACATGTAGTCGCCTGCGAACACAACCCCCGGGGTGATTCCGGTTTCCTCGGGAAGAGGGAAGACCCGAAGGTCGTTCAAATCGGGAGCAGGATTGAGGCCGAGTCCCTGCAGCCAAGTGCCGATCCAGCTTCCCATGAAGTACAAGCCAAACTCGCCATTCCACCAACGCGTCAGGGCAACGGAGTCCGCCGTCAGAGGTTCCGAGAAATCTCCCGCCTGAAGCAAGGGCACAATACGGTTGGCAAACACCGCGCGCACGGACGGAGAGGTCCATGTGACGGTTTGCGTCGTCCGATTACCCGTCAGCCCACGATGCATGCTCGCGCCGCCGTAGGTCGCGATGAAATGCTCGGTGACATCGGATATCGGCCATCCGACCCCATCGCCGGTCACGATCGGCGCGGTGACGCCTGAAATGGCTTTGATGCTCGCCAAGAGCGACTGGAACTGGGCCCACGTCGTCGGTGGCGAGAGGCCGTGCGCGGTGAAGAAAGACTGTCGATACCAGAATCCCGGCTTCACCTTGCCCGTGTAGATGCCGCCCCAAATCTTCCCGCTGCCATCCGTAACCGGGGCCAAGAGGTCCGTCCCGGCCGTCGTCCCGACCTTGAAATCGCTCGGTTTGACGAGGTCCGTTACGTCAACGACGTCGCCCGTCGCCCCGCCATGAGCCTTGATGAAAGAAGTCACCATGAAAATCACGTCGCCGGGCGTCTGCTTCGCGGCGAATTGAGTCCCGGCCGCGGAACGACGTAGTATCCGAGGGCTGTGCCAAGGAGGAGGCCGACGACCAGGAGCACGATGGCGATCAGCCAGGACGTCCCTGCCTTCTTCGGAACGAAATCGGTCCCGCCTGCTGGCCCACCCGAGGCCTGACTGGATTGCCCCACCGCTCCAACTCCTCGGGCGGGCGGAACGTCCTCAAATGGTATATCTTTTGTGTGTTGCCACCAGTACGGGGTGAGGGCGGAGTTACCACGTACCCGTTCGGCCGCCCGCCAGACAGCCCCGCTCCTCCCGTCCGGAAGCGAAAGGAATCGAAGTCATGTCGTCCCGGCTAAGTCGGAATAAAGCTTCAGATGATCGCGTAGGTAGCGCGTAATCAAGAACTCCGCCCGGACCCGCTCACGCCCCGCGCGGCCCATGGATGTCCTCCGAGCATCGTCCCGAAGGAGCTCGAGGGTCCGCGCGGCCGCCTGTTGGACCGAAGAGACGAGAAATCCGTTCACCTGGTCCTCGATCTGAAGGCGGATGCCCACGACATCCCCGCCGATGACCGGGACCCCCTTCCAAAGGGCTTCGCTCACGATGAGTCCGAACCCCTCTCGGAGCGATTTCGCGATCGCGACGTCCGTCTCCCGCTGGAGGACGTTCACCTCGAGCCCTCCGACACCCCGGAGGTCCGTCAGGAAGTGGATGTCGGGGTCGTCTCCCGCATGCCGGGCCGTCCGCTCGAACCACAGCCACCCTTCCGGATCGTCCTTCGCCATCGAGGCGATCATGAGCAACTGGACGTCCGGGATCGATTTCTTGACGAGGCGGTAGGCGTCGATGACGCCCAGCGGATCCTTCCACGGATCGAAGCGACCGACCTGGCTGATCACCGGGCGGTCCGGATTGAACGAGAAACGGGACACGATCTCCCTCCGCTCCTCCTCCCCTACCTCTCGATTCTTTGGGCTCAGGGGATCGATCGCCGGGGGGGCCACGACCCGATGGCGGAACCGGACATTGCGGGGCGCGTAACTCTCCGCGCTGAAAATCGCGGCATCGTACGCCTCCAGATAGGGCCGCAGGAGGGCCAGAACGGAGGCGTTCGGGCTCGTGAGGTCGATGTGACACCGCCAGATCCAAGGCGCTCGGTGTTCGACAAGCGCCACGAGGGGCGCGGGTTGCGGGTCGTGGATCACGACGACGTCAAAGTCATCCTCGAAATCCGCCGCATTCGCCTCGTTCACCTGTCGATAGGCCGACTCCATTGCGGGCGTCAGGCCGGTCTGCGAGCCCTGGAGGGCATTGTGAATCGTCTTGGTCGCGTCGAAGAATGGGTTGGTGCCGGACATGACGAACCAGTGCGCATCGACGCCCAAGTCCCGCATCAGAGGGACCAAGCTGTGCAGCAGTTCCGCGACCCCTCCACCGTAGGCGGTCGCGTTCACGTGCGCGACCCGCTTGCCCTTGAGCTTTCGACCGAGTCCCTCGAGTTCCTCCGCGACCGCGGTCCCGATAATCGGCCGGTAGTCCCCGAACCGCTTGGCGGAAACCTTCACCTCTTCCATCGATCGACCTGCCGGGCGCCGCATATCCCATCCGTTATTTCTTCTGTGCGCGTCGACCGCGTGCGCGTTTCGGGTCCCTCCCACGCCGCTTCAAAGGCCGCTTCCTGCTGCCGCGAGGCGATTGTGTCCGCTCGAACCAAATTTCGATCCGATATCCATCCGGATCTGAGACGAACACATAGGGCTCACCCGGGACGAACTCCCCCTTCTCCAGAATCGTTCCGCCTGCGCGCTCGGCCGTTGCCGCCGCGGCATCGATGTCCCTCGGGTCCCGCAGGCGGAATCCGATGTGAGAGACCCCACCCCTCCGTCCCGCGGCAGGCTCGTCCAACTCGAAGACGATGACATCCTTGCTCCTCGGAGTCTGGACCTGGAGGCTGGTCGCGTCCCGGTACATCTCGCGGACGCCGAGGAGTTCCTCATAGAACCGGAAGGATCGGCCGAGGTCTCGGACCGCAAGGCCGACATGAGTGAGTCCGTACGTTCGAATCATCGGTTCACCGCCTCCGAGCCGACCTCGAGGACTGGGCCGAACGCTGCCTGTCGCGTCGAACTCTCGGTGGAGAAGCCGTTGATTGAGAGCCCTCCGCAGGTGCGAAAATCACCAAGAGGCTCAGCTTCTCACGGATCGAATGGAAACGATGTTCGACCCTCGCGGGCACGAACACGAGGCTCCCCGGAGAGACCTCTCGATCTTCGCCCCCGACGCGAATGCGGGCTCGTCCCTCGATGACGTAGTACACCTCGTCCTCCGAATGCGGCGATTGCGGGTCTTCCCCAGAGGCGGGCAGTGTGTAGATCCCGAGGCTCATGGAGGGCACCCGCAAGAATTCGGAGTACGGTTGGGTCGCCACCCGCACACCACGGAGTAAGTCCGCGATTTCGTGGGCATCCATGCGAATCGCAGCGGCGTCGTCGGATAAAGAGGCGTCCCTCCGCCACGGTTAAGTAGGTCTGCCTCCTAGGGCGAGTCGATGGGTGACGAATCCGACGAGGACGAACGGGACAAGCGTCGTCCGC
>VBMR01000213.1 GCA_005878325.1 Methanobacteriota archaeon
CAACTTCCTCTTGTGGCAGCTCGCGTACTCCGAGCTGTACTTCGTCGACGTCTTCTGGCCCGGGTTCCGAAAAATCGACTTCCTCCGGGCCCTGCGTTCCTTCCAGATGCGGCAACGACGGTTCGGGGAATGAAGGCCACCGGAGTCCTTAAGTGACGTGCCCAAGTTGCGCGCCCCGAAATGAAGGGTGAAGTGGTCTTCTACCGGCTCTTTGACATCGGGGCCTCTGTCGACCTGGACGAAATCCGTCGGACGGTCAACATACCGTTTCTATCCGGGCGCCCCATCTCCGAGCGATCCGCGCCGCGGTACGCCCGGTTTGCGCAGCCCCTTCTCGTCTACGTGGACGAGCGGACCCTCGAGACGAACTTGGGACGGTTGACCCTTTCCATCGCGGTGAAGCTATACGGCGTCGGAGCGCTCGCCGTCGTCCTCCGGACGCCGTTCGGGGCGGCCAACTTGCGAGAGATCCGGCCCTTCGCCAACCTCCGAATCCGGACGACGGCGACGGAGGAGGAGACCCTCGACGACTATGCGGGACGACTCGTGCAGCGGATCACGGAGGACCTGGTGCCATTCCTCCACGATGCGTACGATGTGAAAGTGGACCCAGAGCCCTACACCGTCTATTGCGTCTCCGTCTCGGAGACCCCCGTGCGCGTGTTCCGGGAGGCCCAGCGAAGAGAGGTCGCGGCGCTGCTCGAGAACGATCCGCGTCCGGACGCGATTAGTGACGAAGAGGTCGAGGACACATGGCGCAACTGGTTCTCCTATTACCAGGATGACCTCATCGTCCTCGAGTGGGATGCGGCTCTTATCATTGAACCAACCGCCACGTACGAGGACACGCTGACCGTCTTCGAACTCGCAAACCTGCAACTCCTTGAGCTCCGTGTCTACGACGCCTTCGTGAACAAAGTGATCGACCGCGCCTACGACGATCTGGAAGACCTGTTCGGCCGCAACTTGCTTTTCCGATCGGGACACGACATGGTGAAGCAGCTGGCGGAGGCACGGATGGACCTCTCAGAAGGGACGTTCCAAGTGGACAACATCTCGAAGCTCTGGGGAGACTGGTTCCTCGGCAAGGTGTACGGCGCGTGCGCGCGAAAGTTCGAACTCGACTCGTGGCGGCGCAACGTCGAGGACAAGATGAAGGATCTGAGCGACATCTATGAGGTTGCCCACACGGAACTCGAGGCCCGTCGGCTCATCATTTTGGAGGTTCTGGTCGTCTTGTTGTTCGTCGTGGACCTTTTCCTGATTGCCTTCGGGAAACGGTGACTCACTGAGCGCCAAGGAAACGGTGGATCATGATACGACCGCGGCCGGCCCGATCCCGATCGCGTCGTACACACGGTCGATCGACTCCCGGGCCCGGGCTGCATCGTCGGTCTTCGCGAGGATCTTACCGCTCTCATACAAGGTGAGCTCGGGGTCGCCCTCAAGGATGACCATGACCTTTAGGTCGCTCACGGTCCAGCCGGCGGTTCGGAGCTGAACCGCTGCCGCGGTGAGGTCGACGCGTTGAGCCTTCTTCAACGTAGATATGTAGGCGGTGGCGGTCCGGCAGGGTTTCAGCAGATAGTAGGTCACGCGTTCGTCCTCCGCGCGTCGGAGATCGGCTCAGCGGCTCCGTTCCCCTTCAACCTTTCCGGTGTGACGCCTGTGAGGCAGGAAGCGACGAGGCGGTCCGGCTCCAGTTTCGCCTCCTCGGCGAGGATCTGGTCGAGGCGGGCATGGGTCGAGGGACGGGGTGGACCGAGAAGGTCGCAAATCTCCGGACCTTTGGACACCTCGTATGTCCCGATGGCCTTCGCCCGGTCGACAATCTCCTGCTTGTCGAATCCGATCAGGGGCCGGAGGATCGGCCGACGAGCGGCCGCATCGATCGCCTGCAGACTCGCGAGGGTCTGACTGGACACCTGACCGAGATTCTCGCCAGTCACCAGGACGTCGGCGCCTTCCCGATCCGCGATCGCGTCCGCAAGGCGAACCATCAACCGCTTCGTGAGGACGAAATAGAAGCGCCGGTTCGTGAGATTCGCCACCTCGGCGAAAGCAGTCCCCACTCGGAGCACGTAGAGCCGGTCAAGTCCTAGGATCCCGCACAGCGTCCGGGCCTTCGTCGCCGCTGCGTCATCCGTGATCGGCTCCAAGGAGAAGTGGGCCGCAACGAGAAGGAGCCCTTGTCGGGACATGAGATGACCCGCGACCGGACTGTCGAATCCGCCGCTGAGAAGCAGGATGCCCTTACGTTCCATCCGTCACGTCCTCGCTTGAGTCGAGCTCGCGAGGACGGACCGCCGCCAATCCCGTCCGCGTGGCTCAATCCGCTAACGAGGGGTCCTCTTATGGGCTTTTGCGGATCCGGATGGGAAAACGTATGCGATCCGCAGACGGGAGCGCGATTCCGCCACCTCCGTCCGCACGTCCTCACCATTGGCGGCCCGAACGATCAGCCCTGCAATCGTCTGCATGTCTTCCTCCGTCGCACCCATCCGCGTGACCTCCGCCGTCCCAATGCGGCCGACCGCATCGACGATCAAATGATTCGCCTCGAGACGATCCGCGAACTCTCCAGCGGTCACGCCCAGGGTCTCCTTCATCGCGCCGAAGTCCAGATGGAGCTGATGGCTGTCCGAGTAGCCCTGGGCCGCGAACTTCACTGGGA
>VBMR01000214.1 GCA_005878325.1 Methanobacteriota archaeon
GGGCGGGTCGCTTCGCCGTGTCGATCGACGCGATCAGGAGCGGATGCCGCTCCCAGTCCGAGGGCGTACGAAGGACCGTGAAGGGCAGGGCGAACTTCGCTTCCATCTCCTCCCGCCATTGTCCCGTGAGCGAGGCGGGGGTCAGGATCAGGGCGCGCCGGACGAGGCCGCGGATCGCGTACTCCTTGAGGACCAGGCCCGCCTCGATCGTTTTTCCGAGGCCGACCTCGTCGGCGAGGATGGCCCGGCCCCGCATCTCCCGGAGGACCCGCAGGCACGTGCGTTCCTGGTGCGGGTACCGGGCCACGCCTCGGAGGGAGGGTCGGGCGAGGAGGCGGTCGAAGCCGTCCACGAGGGAGATCTGATGGGCCTCCCCGTTCAGCCGCCAGGCCTGTGGTCCGTCCCCCGGACGGCGGAAGGCCTGGGCGAGCAAGTCCTGGTCCCGTTGGTCGAATTGCAAGGAGACCGAGGGGTCCGAGGGAGGGGGCTCCCTGGCTGGGAGGGACATGAGGGGGGATCCCTTCACCTGCCACCGCAGGCCCCGCGGTATTGCCGATGCTGATAATAATCGTTCCGTGACCTCCGTGGGCCCGCAGATCCACCTTTCATCTCCGGACGGGAATCGGAATTGGACG
Organism: Methanobacteriota archaeon; assembly: GCA_005878325.1. GTDB lineage: Archaea > Thermoplasmatota > Thermoplasmata > RBG-16-68-12 > RBG-16-68-12 > RBG-16-68-12. The sequence continues at coordinate 636 of VBMR01000214.1, forward strand.
AACCGTGCCGCACCGGATGCACTCGAAACGAAACAAGGGATGGGGGCCGGCCAAGTCGCTTGTTGAGACCTACGGTTCCACGGGAGCAAGGGTGGGGACCGGAGCGCGGTTCGCCCCTCGGCCCCGCAGAAGGGAGGGGAGGATCGCCACGGTGTTGATCGCGGCGAGCCAGAGGTAGGTCGTCTTGATCCCTTGTTCGAACAGGAGACGATCCGCCTCCGAGATGCCGACGGTCGACGACGAGATGATCCGCGTGACGATCGCGTACGGCACGGTAAAGGTCATGATCAGGATGGCCAGGTTCAGGCTGATCGTATAGCCAACGTTGAAGAAGGTCGCCCGGAAGCTCGACGCGATCCCGCGCCGTTGCGGCGGGACGGATCCCATGATCGAACTGATGTTGGGCGACGCAAAGAGGCCGAGGCCTGTGCCCAACAACATCATGTCGACCACGAGGACGGGATAAGGAGTGAAGGCGTCCGTCGTCGAGAAGAGGAGGAGGGACAGGGTGATCACCGCGAGGCCGGTCGTGGTGAAGGGCAGATGGCCATACCGGTCCGATAGCCGTCCGCTCAGTGGACCGGCGGCCAAGGTCGCGATATCCGTCGGGATGATCAGCAGGCCCGCCTCCAATGGACTCTTTTGGAGCACGAGCTGGAAATGCAGGCTCAACAGGAGGAGGACCGCCCCGAACGCGATGGCATTCAGCAGCTGGGCCACGATGCCTCCGGTGAATTCGCGGATCCGTAGGAGCTTCAAGTCGAGGAGTGGATGAGGATGCCGCCGCTCCAAAACGATGAACGCCGCGAGGGCCGAGACGGACACGAGGAAGAGGCCAACGACCGTCGTCGTCTCCGCCACCCCGTAGGCGGCAATCGTGAGCCCAAGTAGCAGGGTGAGGATGAACACACTGAATGTCGCAAAGCCAAGCCAGTCAATGGGGGCTCCCCGCTCGACCTTGGCCATCTCCCGAAGGCGAAAATGGGCCCAGGTGGTCCCGAAGATCCCGATCGGGATGTTCACGTAGAACAAGGCGCGCCAATCGAGGATGGAGAGGATGATCCCGCTCACCGTCAATCCCGCCATGGATCCCATCCGGAAGGCGACCTGGTTGATGCCGAGGGAAAGGCCCAGTTCGTCCGCCGGGGTCGCATCGACGATAATCGCGGCGCTGTTCGAGAACAGGATGGCGGCGCCGAGTCCCTGGACGGCCCGGAAGGCGATGACCTGCGCGGGGTTCGCTGCGGCGCTCGTGAGGGCGGAGCCGAACGTGAAGACGGCGAATCCAACTTTGTACAGCTTCACGCGGCCCACGATGTCCGACAGCCGCCCAAACAGCAGGAGGGCGACCGTGCTCCCCAGGACGTATGCCTGGGTGATCCAAACGGCCTGCTCGGCGTCGGCGTGGAGGCTGCCCGCGACCTGAGGGAGCCCTACGACCACGATGCGGGAATCGAGGCCCGCCATGACGACGCCCACCGTTGTGACCGTCAGGACCGTCCATTTGTACTTGACCGAAATCCTCTCCTGGTGCGTCCTGAACGGGGTCAGGGGCGAAGGCTTCGTGCGATGGAGCGCGGCGAAGCGGGACCGCTACCTGAAGTTTGCGAATTCGCAGCGGGTCGCGACCTTCATGCGACGCTGACGCTTTGGATGGAGTGATGGCGGGCAATCAGGTCCCGCGATACGCGCAGGTTCCGGCCTTCCTTCCCGATCGCGCGGCCTTTCTTCGTCGCCTCGACCGTGACGGTCGCGTGGACGATCTCGCCTCGTTGCTCAATCTGCACTGACTTCACGTCGAAATTCCGGAAGACGTTCGCGACGAACCGGTCCGGTTCGTCCGAGTACTCGACGACATGGATGTCCTTGTTCATCAGGCGCTTTAGCTTCGCGATGTGCTCGCCCTTCTTGCCGATCGCCTTGCCGATGTCCCCTTCCTTGACGACGAAGATCAACTTGTCCCCGGCGTCGACGCAATCGACGACCGTCGTCCGCGTGAGGTCCTGGAACAAC
>VBMR01000056.1 GCA_005878325.1 Methanobacteriota archaeon
CGTCGGCCGCGTGGACTCCGAGAAGGCGAGGTCGGATCTCCTGCGTCGGATGGCCGCCTACCATCGGAGGGCGGAGCAGGAGTTCGCCCGACGGAGGGCGCGGATCGAGGGCCTCGTCGTGGCGCATACCTCCACTTAGAGGTACAGGCTGCCGGAGCGCGATGTCGCGACTACGAGGCGACTCGGAACATCACGTTGTCGGGATGGCTCTCGGTCTTCACTCGATGTATCGCAGCGCCTCGGCCGGCGGGAGGCGGGAGGCCTGGATGGCTGGCTGCGCCGTGCTTGCGATTGCCGCGACGGAGGCGAGCCCGATGATCAGGAGAAGTCGGTCCCAGGGGACGCTGAAGCGGATGATGTCCGCGAAGTACACGGCCCAGATCTTGTACGCGAACACGATCCCGAGGGCGACCCCGATTCCGACCCCCAGGACGGCGATCAGCGCGATCTCCAGGAGGAACACGGACAAGACCATGCGGCGCGTGAAGCCGATCGCGCGGAGGGCTCCGATCTGCGTGCGTCGCTCGACGACGGCCCGCATCGTGATCACCGCGAGGCCGGCGATCCCGACGAGGAGGCCCATGCCGAGGTACGCCTCCATCAGGGTGAGGACCTGTTGGGAAGCGTCGAACGCTTGGCCGATCTCCTCCCGGATGTCGATCGTCTGAAGGCCGTAGGTGAAGAAGACCCGTTCCAAGTTCGCCCGGAACGCGCCGATGTCCGTGCCCGGAGACATCTGGAAGAAGTACGCGGTGTACTGCTCCTGCGCCGGGAAGACCGTCTGGACGACCTCTTGATCGACGAACACGCCCGACGTGAACTGGAGCGCCTGCTCCAACACCCCGACGACCGTCAGGTTCACCGCCCGGCCGTCGGCATCGAGCGCGCGGATCCGGGTGCCCGGGACGATCCGGAGGCGGTCCTCGTCCGGCGTGAACTGGTTCGGCCCCGCGGCGCTCCGGTCCACGATCGCCAGGGTGTGATTGTACCGGAGGGAGAGCCAGACGGATTCGCGGGTCGTGAGGTCCTCCCGCGCGCCGGTGGACTCATTCACGAAGGACGGAAGGAAGCTCGTGAATCCGTACCGGTTGCTTCGGATCAGGAAGTTGTCGACGCCCCAGAGCGTGTAGTCGTAGGATCGATTCCCGTCCACCGCCTGGACCTTCGCGGGCAGGACGCTCGCGCTCGATACCCCGTTCCATCCGCCTAGGAACGTGTCATTGGTGAAGTTCCCTTGAAGGATCGTCCGGAAGTTCGGGATCTCTCCATACGACGTCGTGTAGGCGATGACATCGTACCCGCCCGATTGCTGCTCCACGAACGTCCCGATGCTCGAGGCCTGGAGCCCTTGGACCATCGAGATCAGGGTGACCATGAACAGGATGAGGGCGAACATGGCGACCGTCATGCCGGTCCGGAAGCGCTTCTCCATCGGATACGACACCGCGGTCGTCAGGACGGGTCGGCCCGAGCCGTGGCCCGCGGCTCGAAGGAGGGCGCGAAGCGCCTCGCTCACGTTGAACACGGTGATCAGGATCGCGGAGCCCACGAGGATCATGCCCGTCATGACGAAAGCGATGGACACACTGTCCGTCGCCTGATTCAAGAGTCCGAAGGGCAAGAGGATCCAGGCGAGGTTGAAGGCGGACGCGAGGGTGAGGCCGACGCGCGCCCAGCCGCGGGAGACCGCGACGAGGCCCAGCCCGATCCCGAGGACGGGCGGCCCCGGGATCCGTCCCATTCCCGTGTCCCGTGAGAAACCCCAAGCGGTCAGGGCGGCACCTCCCAGGGCGACCAGGATGCCGGCCGCCAGGAATCCGCGGGAGCGTTCGCTCGTGGCCGGTTGCGGCAGGTCCCGGATCGCGCGGACGATGTTCAGCCGGCTGACCCGCCAGGAGGCGATGAGGATCGTCACCCATGTGAGAGCGGCTCCCGCGACGAACGCCGTGACGACCGATGCGGGGTCGAAGTGGAACGTGACCGGGACGTCGCCGTGGGGTACGAGCCGATCGAAGAAGTACACCATCACGTAGCCGAGGCCGAGTCCCGCGAAGGCCCCGAGGGCCGCGGCGAGGACCGCGTAGAAGGTGCCCTCGAGCGCGAAGGTCGTCAACAGGTCCCGACGGAGGAACCCGAGGGCTCGGGCGACCCCGAGTTCCGGCTTCCGCTCCTCCGCGAGCATGACGAAGATGTTCACGATGAGCAGGACGCCCGCGAGGATCCCGAACGCCCCCATGACGAGGAACAGCTCCGTCGCATCCCGGCCCACCTGGACCGCCTGCGCGACGGCCTCCGACTTGACGTCCTGGACGCGGAGGGCCAGGTGCCGGGTCGCAATGCTGAGGCGGAGGTCCTGCGTCACCCGGTCCGTCAGCGCGACCCCATCCGCCACGCCGCCGACGTTGGAGACCCGAATCACGTTGATGGCGCCGCTTTCATTGAAGGCGGCCTGCGCCCTCCGGAGATCCATGAAGAGGATCGCGCGTCGCTCGTACGACCCGGTGCCGGCACCCCGGACCACGGCGGCCACGGTCGCGTGCACCAGGGTCTGGTTCGTCGTCCCGTAGAACAGGGTGAGCTCCTGTCCCAGGGTCACGTTCAGTTCCGCGGCAGCCCGTTCGTTGGCGAAGACCTCGGTTGGACCCAGGGCGTCCGTATCCAGCGCCCCGCCGTCTAGGCCGGTCAGGGGTCCGAAGGCCGACTCGTGGGATGCGTTCAGGCCCATGACGGTGATCTGTTGGTTCCCCTTGTTGCCCACGACGTTCCGGACCGGCATCACCTTCAGGAGGGTCGGGGCCACTCCGTCCACCGGGCTGCCCGCGGCGGTCAGGTCCGTCGCGATTCCTTCGAAGTGCGATTCGGGGAAGGAGAGGAGCTGGCCGCTGAACTCGTTGGATACGACCTCATCGACCGCGCCGAATCGCACGTAGACGTCCTCGAGGAAGATGTATCGCAGGGTGTCGCCGACGACGAGGCTGGAGGAGATGACCGCCGTCCCGACGAGCAGGCCCGCGACGACGATGAGGACACGGGAGGCGCGGCGCCGGATGTTGCGGGCCGCGAGCCGCGCCAGGAGGGGCCGGGCCAAGAGGACGATCGCCGCGAGGCCGATGCCCGCGAGGACCGCGAGGGCCGCATCCTCCGGCAAGCCCATTCGGCGTCAGCCTCCCCGGGTCTCTTCGACGATCTGCCCGTTCCGCATCCTCAGGATCCGATGGGCGCGAGAGCTGACGATCGCGTCGTGGGTCACGAGGACCAGCGTCTGGCGCGATTCCCGGTTCAGCCGGACGAGGAGATCCATGATCTGGGCGGACGTCTCCGAATCCAAGTTGCCGGTGGGCTCGTCCGCCCACACGATCGCGGGCTCGTTCACGAGGGCGCGGGCGATCGCGACCCTCTGTTGCTGGCCCGCGCTGAGCTGGGCCGGCTTGTGCCCCGCCCAGCTATCCAGTTCGACCTGACCGAGCAGGGCGAGGGCCTTTCGGCGGGCCTCCTTCGCGGGCACCTTCGCGACGAGGAGGGGAAGCTCGACGTTCTCCGCCGCGCTGAGGACGGGCAACAAGTTGTACGATTGGAACACGAACCCCATCCGGCGGGATCGGTAGCGGCTCTTCGCGTCGTCGTTCATCCCGGACAAGGAGACACCCTCGATCCGCACCTCTCCGGATGTGAGGTCGTCCAGGCCCGAGAAGCAATTCAACAGCGTGGTCTTCCCGCAGCCCGAGGGGCCCATGATGGCGACCATTTCTCCTCGCGGGATCGCGAGGTTCACCCCGCGGAGCGCGTGGACCGTCACCGGGCCGGAGTTGTACACCTTGTGGGCATCCACTCCGCGGATGATCGTCTCCTCTCCCATGGGCGGCGTTCGATGCGGCCCGTCTGTATTTAGCGTTTCCTTACGTGTTTCGAAGCGGGAGCAATCGAGGATCCTGGCGGGGACCTACTCGCGCTGCGCCACGTAAAAGTGGAGGGTCCACGTGTCCTCGATTCCGCCTTGGGTCGTGAGGGGCTTCAACCGGGCCGAGAGGTCGGCGTCGAACGCACCGCGCTCCTGCGGCGGCATTTCGGCAAGTTCTCTCTCATACCATCCGTACGAGCGCACGAAGGCGAGGAGTTCGTCGGTGCCCGCGAACCGGACCGGAAAGTCCTTTGTCTTTGCGTCGTGACGGTCGAATCCCGCGGTGGACAGGGCCTTGAGAACGGACCTCGGATCGCCCAACGCCTTCGCCTCCGGGTCCGTTCGAACGAGGCGGACGGCTTCTCGCACTTGGGCGAGTTCCTTCGAAGGCTTCGGGGTGCCGTGGGCCGCGAGGAGTTCGCGGACCGCGGCGAAGGACGGGTTCGGATCCGTCGGCCACTCGCTGAAGACGAATCGGCCTCCGGGCTTGAGGACCCGGTGCACCTCCTGGAACGCGCGATCGTATCCGAGCGCCGGGATCCCCAGGTTGCTCGCGACGCCGTCGAACAGCTTCCCGCGGTAGACGATGTTGCGGGAGTCGAGCATCTCGAACCGGATGTTCCGGATCCCTGCGTGGCCCGCCCGGTAGGATGCGGCAGAGATCGCCCCGTCGGCCAGATCGATCGCGACGACGCCTTGCGGCACGACCCGCGGGGCCAGGAGGCACGCGAGCAAGCCGGTGCCCGTCCCGACGTCGAGGAACAGCTCGTTCGGTTTCGGGTCCGCGAGCCGCACGACCTCTTGTGCAATCGGCTCGAACCTCGGGGCGACGTTCGCGTCGTAGGCCTCGGCCATTCGGCTGTATTCGTCGACCCAAACGAGGGTGGCCTCGTTCGCGTTCACGCAATCGAGCGATGGGCCAGGCCGCGATAAAAGCTTCGAGGCCCGGCAAGGGTTAAGGCCCGGAGGGAGTTTCGATCCGCGTGGTCGATCTCGTCCCGCGGTTCCGGCCCGAGCAGATCGCGATCGTCTCGTCCTTCATCCTGGGTTCCGTCCGGGCGACGGGACGGGCGGGAGTGGTGCTCGGTCTCAGCGGAGGGGTCGATTCGGCGCTCGTCGCGAAGCTGTGCGCGGACGCGTTGGGCCCAGACCGCGTCTCGGCACTCGCTCTGCCAGATGGGGACGGTGGGAAGGACCTGGAGGACGCTCGACACGTGGCGAAGGACCTCGGGATCGAGTTTCGGGTTGTGGACATCTCGAAGATCGTTGGGGCCATGGAGCGCGGCCTGAAGGCGTTTCGTCCAAACCCGGTGGCCCTCGGGAATCTCCGGGCGCGGGCCCGCATGGTGGTCCTGTATTACGTCGCGAACGCGGAGAACCGCGTGGTGATGGGGACCGGGAACAAGAGCGAGATCGCAGTCGCCTATTTCACCAAGTGGGGCGACGGGGGCGCGGACTTCCATCCGATCGGGGACCTCTACAAGACCCAGGTGCGGGAGATGGCCCGCCACCTCGGCCTCCCCGAAACGATCGTGGAGAAGACGCCCACCGCAGGCTTGTGGCCGGGCCAGACGGACGAGGGGGAGATTGGGGTCTCCTACGACGAATTGGACCGCATCCTCCTTGGAATCGAACTCCAAATGCCAACGGACGCAATCGCCGAAAAGACCGGCCTGCCGATGGAACGGGTGCGCCATGTCGAGGCCCTCGTGGCCGCCGGAATTCACAAGCGAAAGATGCCCCTAATCCCGAAGGTCGGCATACGCACGTTCGGGCTCGACTGGCGCGAGTGAGCCCCGAGGCCGCCGCTCCTCAAACCCGTCGAAGAAAGCATCCCGGTTCGTCACGTCGAAGAGGATTTCTGTTGCATGGAGGCCGAAGGCCTGCCAGAAGCGCCGTGGCTGCCGGAGGCGCACGGATACGAGCCCGGTCCGGCCTCCCGTGACGAAGAGGGATGGTTGACCGATCGGACGGTGAATCCCGAGGGGGACTTGCCTGCGGGACGTCTCGTCCGCAGGGGATACGGACTCGATGTCGGCCAAGAGGATCACGGCGCGGAAGTACCAACCCTGTCGCAGGATGAGACGGGACCGGGTGAGCCAATGCTCCGTGAGGAGAGGCGAAAGGACGAACAGGATGCCGTAGGCGACGAGGATCCCAGCGAGGATGGCCGCCGTCAGCAGGGGGAAGGAAGGAGTGAGGGCCATCGTCAAGGCGACGAGGGCGACGAGCCCGACCAGGAACCCGAGCCGCCCGATCACAAAGGTTCGACCGTAGGCGAACGTGAGGCGTTTGGCCGCCACGGGCCGGCCCAGAGGACTTCCACGGAATAAAGGTGCGGTTCCAAATTCCGGAGGCGGGACGAGAATCGACTTTATCTTGCGACGCTTGTGAGATGGCGGGTTATTCCTACCGAACCCCCGTGGCCAGGGAGGCCCGCGGCTCCGGGCCCGTGTCCCCTGGAGATGGAGGGCACGTCGTGTCGAGTCGAGGTTGAACTTTCAATACGGTCTCGAAGAAATCTATCATCCAATTTGATGAATAAAAATAGCGCCATCGACGGCCATCGATTGTCCCCGTCACTCATCGCAAACCTTTTTGTGGGCCTCCTGGATACAGCCCTCCCTCTCCGGTTCCCTCCTGGGAATTACGGCGAGGCCGCGACCTACTTCTGGGGGAGCGAGGTCACCATGGAAGAAAGCATCTTCCAACCGTACCTGGGCACTCGGACGATCTTCAAAATGGACCGCGAAATCTTGCGGCCCTCTTACCTGCCCGAGCGCTTGCCGCACCGGGAGGGCCACATCGACCAGCTCGCGCAGATCCTCGTCGGGGCGCTGAAGGGCGAGCGCCCGAGCAACGTCCTCATCTTCGGCAAGACGGGCTCCGGCAAGACGGCGGTCGTGAAGTACATCGAGAACGAGTTCCGGAAGGCCGACGGCGCGCGGATGGTCCAGTACTTCTACCTGAACTGCGAGATCGTCGACACTCCCTATGGAGTGCTCCAGTCGATCGGGAACAAATTGATCGAGAACTTCCACCAGCGAATTCCCTTCACCGGCCTGTCGACGGACCGCGTGTACAACCTGCTCCTGGAAAAGCTCGACGAGGAAAAGCGGGTGGTGATCGTCGCCCTCGACGAGATCGACAAGATCGTCCAAAAGAACGGGGACGACATCCTGTACCAGTTGCTGAAGATCAACGACGACCTCGCGAAGGCCCGGGTCTCGATCATCGGGATTTCGAACGACCTCAAGTTCACGGAGTACCTGGATCCCCGGGTCCGGTCCCGGTTGGCGGACGAGAAGATGGTCTTCCCGCCCTACAACGCGGAGGAACTCTTCGACATCCTCTCGGAGCGGTCCCGGCTCGCGTTCGAGAACGGGATCGCCGACGAGGCCGTCCTGCATCTGATCGCCGCCCTCGCGGCCCAGGAGCACGGGGACGCCCGGCGGGCCCTCGACTTATTGCGCGTGAGCGCGGAGCTCGCGGAGCGCCAAGGGGACGAGCACATCACGGAAGAACACGTCCAGCGGGCGAAGAACAAGATCGAGCTCGATACGGTGGTCGAGGCGGTCAAGAGCCTGCCGACGCAATCGAAGGTCATCCTCCTCGGGATCCTCCTGAACGAGGAGATCGGGAACCCGAAGCTGACGACGGGCGAGCTATACACGACCTACCAGGAACTGTGCCGCAAGACGGGTCTTTCGCCCCTCACGCAGCGGCGGGTCACGGACCTGATCTCGGAGTTGGACATGCTCGGGCTCGCCCACGCCCGGGTCCGGTCCTTCGGCCGAGGGGGCCGGACGAAGGAGATCCAAGGGTCCGTGCCCACCCTGGATGTGAAGAAGGTCCTCGAGAAGGATGAGATCCTCGCGGAGGCACGAGGCTACCGACTCCGGGTCCAGACGACGCTCCTCTAGAGTACTTCGTCGTCGTCGAGCGGCTCGTCCCATGTGCCCGGATTTCCTTCCGCGTCCGTCGGGTCCCTCACGGGAATGGTTCGTTTCTTCCACGGCCAGTTGATCTTCGGCATGTGGGGGGACACGAACTTCGTCCATCCGCGGCCCGCGTATTCGAGGGCGAACGGCAGGGCCGCGAGGCCGATCAACGTCAGGAGGAGATCGTCCCAGCTGTTCTTAGGCGCCTCGGAGTCTCCCCATCGGTCGCAACAACTGGACGTCGGCTGGAGGGTGAGCTTCAGCAACCCGAGCCATGGGAGCTCGCCGCGCGCGCGTCCCTGGACGTCTTGGATCCTCGGTAACCAGCCCGTGTCGTACCCTTCCGAACAATCGGCCGGCTTCACCTGGCATCGAATGCGGAGGTTGTTGTCTCCCATCGTCACATATCCAGACCGCCCATCCTCCTTCGGGAGGTAGGTGAAGTTGAACCTGAGGTTGATGTTCCGCCTGATCCCCATATTCAGGATCTCGAGGGAGATCAGAGACATCGGATTCCGGGTTGGCGTTTCGGAATTGCCGGTACGGTTCCACGCATTCCATGATGAGTTCGATAGAGACGTGATCTCGGGCACGTCCGCGGTCTGCCGCGTCGTCCCGTTTTCGACGACCACGTGGAGGGTGACGTACATGATGGCCCGATGGATGACGGGAGTGGAGCTTCCGTCATGCCGGAAGATGATCACGTCTCCGAAGTCCCCGTACGTAGAATAGTCGGCGGCCCGGCCCCGCACGTAGGTGATGATGGAGTCCGTGGTCGGCGCCGCCTGTTGGAACACCATGTCCCCCGTGTCGATCACCCCGAGGCTCGACTCCGTGCCGCTGTGTTGCATCGACGAGCTTTCGACGACGACGAGGGGCGGCCAGACGCCCGCATACGCGTAGAGGGAGGCGAGGACGATCGCCACGATCGCCCCCGCGATCAGGACGTCACGAGCGAGCCCCTTCCATGGGTTTTTTTTCTCCTCCTTCTCCTGGAAGAGTCCGGAGCCGCGGGCCATCGGTGCACGAAGCAAGCGACCCGCAACTATAAACCCGCTGCGCCTAGAGGTCGAACACCGTGATTGAGTGACGGACCGGATACGCGACGTTGTGCACGCGGACCGAGGCGGCGCCGTCCAGGAAATCGTCCAGTCGGCTCGCGGTGGGCCGGAGCTCCGCCTCCGGGATCCCTTTGTGGATGTGGCCATGGACCACGAGGCTCGGCTTCCGCCGGAGGAGGACGGGTTCGAGGGCCTTGCATCCCAGCTCGGGACGCCATTCGTCCTTCTCGCCCCCCATCGTCACGTAGGTCGGCGGAT
>VBMR01000222.1 GCA_005878325.1 Methanobacteriota archaeon
TGGCGATCGCCCTATACCGGATGCGCGGCTCGCAAGCCCGGTCCGCCCTTATCGCGGGTTCCATCTCGACCGCCTTTCGCATCGGTCGGGCCTTGCGGGATGCCTGGACTACGCGAGCCAACGCATTGCAGGCGGTGCTGAGTGCCACGTCGGGCTTCCTCGCATTCCAAGGGAAGATCTCCGACCTCAACCGCCGGACGGAAGGCGGATTCGCGCGAGGCACCGTGGCGATCCGCGGGACGAGGCCTTACTCGGGGCAAACCCTCGAGATCGAATTCCAGAACGAGAATCTGATTGCGACTCGGGACGGGCGGCCGCTCGTGAGCGTGCCGGACCTTATCACGGTTTTGGACGGCGAGACGGCAACACCGATCACCACGGAGCGGCTACGCTACGGACTGCGTGTCAGTGTAATCGCGATGCCCTGCGATCCAAGGTGGCGGACGAAGAAAGGCCTCGGCATCGTCGGCCCAGAATGTTTCGGGTATTCGAATCCATATCGTCCCGTCGAGCAGCTCCTGCGGAGCACTCGGGGGACCGGCTAGAACGTGTTGAGCCGAAGGCTCTGGGAGAGCCGATCGAGCTCCCTCCATTCCGTCGAAGTTAGGTCCCATCCGGCTGCGCCCGCGTTCTCCTCGGTCTGCTCCGGCCGTTTCGTACCAGGGATCGGGATGATACCGGGCTGTGAGCGAAGCCACGCGAGCGCGACCTGGGCCGACGTTTTTCCATGGGCCTTCGCGATCCGTTTTAGTCCGGTGAGCAGAGGCGTCATCAGGCGGAGGTTCTCCGATCGGAAGAATACGTCCCTTGTTCGGACAGCGTCGCTGGGCCTCTTGGACGACCGGTACTTTCCCGTAAGCGCTCCGCGGGCAAGCGGGCTGAATGCGAGGATCGATATTCTCTCGCGGCGGCAGTATGGGACCACTTGCGCCTCGACGTTGCGATGTAGTAGGTTGTACTGCACCTGGTTCGACACGATGTCCGTCCGCGAAAGCGCTGAGCGGGCCTCTTCTAAATCCCGGACCGCGAAGTTTGAGACGCCGATGTGGGAGACCACCCCCCGCTTCTCTAGTCTCTCCATCGCCTTCATCGTCTCTTGCAACGGGACTTGATCATAGGGGTCGGTCCAGTGAACCTGATACAAATCGATGTGCGTGATCCCAAGTCGTTTGAGGCTCGCGTTGCATGCCTTTTCTACGTCGGCGGGGCGGAGATGGTGCTCGGAGACTTTTGTGGCGACGAAGACATTTCTGCGACCCGCTTTCTTAATCGCTCGACCGAGGACTTCTTCCGAGTGCCCTCGGCCGTAGTTCTCGGCGGTGTCGACGAGACCCATCCCGAGCTCACTCGCTCGGACGATCGCATCGATGCAGTCGCGGTCGTTGACGTCGGGTCCCCAAGTGTCGTCCCCGGCCTGCCATGTTCCGGTCCCGATGGAGGAGACGCGTGTTCCGCTCCTTCCGAGGTTCACCTGGTCCATCGGGGTTCCCGTTCCATGAGTTTCCCGTCTACCGGTAATGGTCCAGACTTGCGTGCTCGAGGCTATTTTAGATGGACCTTCTTCCCGATTTGCGCGAAAAGCTCCACCTGGTCGTAGTAGCCGATGAACTCGCCTTGTCCGAAGAGCCGCTCGGTCTCGAGACGGACGTCGGGGAACGCCCTCGTGTATGTGACGATGCGCTCCTTTAGGCCTTTGTGGCCCTGGATCGGATTATCCTCATCCGGTTCGTAGGTGACGACGGAGTTCGCGAAACAATCGAGGTACGCGTCCCAATCGCGGCCGTTGAACGCTTCGATCTCCCTGCGAATCACGCCAATATTCTGTTCCACGCCCATGGTTATTGTCTCCCTTGACAAAGCGTCCCACACTCAACGAGGCCGCGCTGCGCAGTCCGAGGCGGTTCTTCTTCCGTCGCGGCCGAGGTTCCTACGAAGACCGCGGCCAGGCAGCTCGCAATGCGCGCCCGCCTAATAAGACCGTTCCTCACTCGCGGAAACGTGGTCTTTTCATGGACCATCCTGCAACAAATTAGCAGATTGGCGCTTGCCTGTGGGAGTTCGATTCCGCCCGCGAGTGATTAAATATCCACTCGGAGTTCGCGTCGTCGAGCAGGAAGGCCCACCAGATGGGGGATCGTGAGCTCGAGTACGTTCTTGGAATTACCGCGAAGCCTGACACGAAGACCTCAGGATATCTCAAAGTCGCTGAGCATCCGGACGGATCGGAGGAGACCTTACCGTTCGTCATCGTTAAGGGTCACGAGGACGGGCCTTCGCTCTGGTTCACCGCATGCGAGCATGGTGACGAGGTCCTTAGCGCGGCGTCCGTTGTCGAGTTCGTCAGCCAGCTCGACCCTCGGAAGTTGAGGGGAAAGGTGGTCGCATTCCCGGTCCTCGCGAGCACCGCGTTCAACATCAAACATCGCTTCAGCCCGATCGACAGCTATGACTTCAGCCGCGCATGGCCCGGCTTCAAGAACGGGTGGCTGGCACAGCAAGTGGCGGCGCGCCTTATGGAGTTGATCGTGGACGACGCCGACTATGTCGTCAACATCCACAACGGTCTGCCCGGCGTCCTCATGCCGACTCCGTACATCATCGCCACGTACGATGAGCCGTCCCAATGGGAGACAATGTTCCGAGGATTCACCGAGTCCTTCCTCTTGGAGAAGATTGTGCACTGGATCGGGAAGTCGACGGAGCGAGGAGCACGGACCTCCACCATGATGGCCGCACTACTGAAGGCGGGCGTCCCGAGCGTCGTGCCGGAACTGGGTCCCGAGACGAAGGTAGGCCTCGCGGCCGGCTTGCGAGCATACGAGAACTGCATGAAATTCCTCGGCATGCTCCCCGGTCAGCCGCAGAAGTTGACTAAGTACCGCGCATTTCCGGATGTGGTCCACATCTTCCCGTCTCGAGGTGGTGTGTTTCATTCCCATGTCGATCTCAACGACGAGGTAAAGGAAGGGCAGAAACTTGCCTCAATCATCAGCATAGGTGGGGACGTCAGCGAGGAGTTGTTCGCCCCGGCTGATGGGGTCATCATCGCGAAATGGCTGCTGCCGATGATTGGGAGCGGCGATTTCTCCGCGTACGAACTCGCTGTCTTCGAGGAATTCGACAAGCCATGGCCGGGCGAGAGATAGCCGCGACCGAACCTGCGCGTGGATATCTCGGTCTGGCAAAGACGCGCTGACACCAAACCCCATTCGTTCGATTGGTCGGGTGTACCGACTCGCATGATTGTGGGCTCTCAATCAATGGGTGGGGCGAGGCTGGCCGAAAAAGGTGAAGGGGAGGAGAACCGTTGGGTCCTCCTCATGTAGGGACGGGACGACCTTTTGCTCTCGGCGTACCTCAATTTGGTCCGCCATTTTGTCAGACATGACACGTTTACATGGAGAAATAGCGCATCCCTACGGGTCCGCTATTCCTCCATGACGACGTGTCCGAGGGGGTGGTCGTTTTCGGTCGTGCTGTGTCTGACGGTTTACTGACGCCTAGGTGCTAGAATCCTTGACCTTGACGAGCGGAGTCTCCCACGCCTCTTGGGCGGCCGTCTGCCCTCGGCCGGTCCGCAGGTCGATGTAGTGCCGCACCGCCGTCTGCATGGAATGGCGCAGTCGTCTGGCCGAAATCACGAACGAGGATTCGTTGGCTGGCGTCGGTGATCATGGCGCTGTTGATAATTGGGCCGCTGTTGATGATCGTGCCGCTGTTGGTGATCGGGCCGCTGTTGGTCATGTGGCCGCTGTTGATGATGGTGCCAGCGGTGGTCAAGATACCTGAATTGGTGATAACGCCGCTTGCGGTGTTACCGATGGTACCGGTGGCACTGTTAGTAATCGGGCCGCTGCTGACAACGACGCCAGAGTTGGTTATGTTGCCGCTGTTGATGATGTTGAGACTGTTGGTCACGGTGCCGCCGAGCTCATTGGTCAGTTTGCCAGAGGTTGGCAGGGTGATGGTCCCGGAGGTGGTGATGATTCCGGCGTTTTCGTTGATGATGGTGCCGCTATCTGTAATGACGCCCGTTGGACCGTTGGTTATTGTGCCGCTATTCGTCATAGTGCCAGCGTTCGTGACAGGTCCGCTGTTAGTGATAGTGCCCAAGTTTGTGATGGTACCGGTAAGAGAGTTTGTGATCAGGCCACTGCTTGTAATGGTGCCTGTTGGGCCGTTCGTCACCGGGCCGTTATTGGTTACCGTACCGGATGATGTAATCGTGCCGGTGTTGCCAAATGTATTTGTTGTCGTCAGGATGCCCGTTGGACCAATTGTGATGGTGCCCGTGTTGACGATAGGTCCGCTGTTGGTGATGGTGCCCAAGTCCGTGATCAGGCCGGTATTTCTGAAGGTAACATTCGACGCGATAACTAGCGTGTTGCCAGAGTTAATTGTCAAAGTAGAGACCGTGCATGTCGAACTGTCAATGGTCCAAGCTCCGCCCAATGTTTGACATGATGCTTGATCAGATAGCGTAATGACGGGCCCAGACAGTGCGATAGAGGCCACGCTGACAATTCGAGTTACCTGAGTTGCGTGGTTTCCTGCGGGGTCGACTGCATCATACGTTACTAAGTATGAACCCACTACCCCGGTATTAACTGAACTGGAATCTATCATTGCAGCCAATCCGACATTGTCGGGATCACTGACGACGGCACCGAACTCGGTATAGACACCTCCGACTTGGATGATTTGGGGATTAGGACCGAGCAAAGTAATGACAGGTGGCGTGGTGTCAGCTGGTGGTGGGACACCTTTATGAGCGGTAATTGTGACCGAAGGTCCCGTAGTAACCGCTCCGTTAGACAAGATCCTTCCATCCATGCTCACTCTTCTACCCACGGTAATCGCTGCATCACTCAGCACGTTTCCTGCGAAAAGACTGCGTGCTCCAAGTGTTGTTGCACCGACTGGTGCCCAGAATATATTGTCGGCTCTTGCATTTCCGGCGAGTTTAAGAGTTGAGCTGGCGACAGTCGTGAGTGCGCCGCCCAATCTGAAGATGTAGACTCCGTCACCGCTAAGAGTAGTGAGTACGTCTATGGAAACAGCACCCGCAATACAATAGACTCCTGGTGTTAGTGGTTGAGGAAGACTGTCCAGGACAGTTGCCGCAGTACGAGTTGTGGTACAGGGTCCAGATTGTGTTGGATCGTTTGCGAAGGCGATGAGGTTGGCTTGAATTGTTTCTGCTGAAATATAGGTGTGCGTCGTTGCGGTGAAGGTTGTACCGTTGACTGTTGGAGGATTTGCAGGCGGCACAGTATATCCAAGATCTCCGTTTAGAACGGTTCCTTCGCCGGTGTTGGTGTAGGTATTAGCAAGAATTGCAAAGTTGTTGACTCCCGTGAGGTCCAAGGGAGCCGCTGAGGCGACGTTTTGAGCGAAAATTGTCTTAACTCCGACCGCCCCCCCTACCAGGGCAGATACCATCAGTATGCCGATGAGCAAACGATACTCCTTTGCCAACCGCGGTTTGCCTTCTCCCGCTCCTACTCGTCTTTGCCCCATTTGTGATCACCCTTCAGCTTCTGTTTCTACCTCTTAGTCGTCATGCACGCCTCCGGGGGCGGGCCTGGTCGCGGTATTCGTGTCCAATGTGACCGCTCCAAACGCTACCGCCACGAAGGCCAAGGCGACGCTCACGGCGACCAATTTCCTTCGAGCTATGTTACTACCTTTTCAGGTGTCAGAACGAAGAAATAGATATAGGTTTTGAACCCGAGGTTATGTGGGTCCGTCCGGACGTGAACGCTCTGGGAAACGGGAAAGGGAGAAGGACCGTTTGGTCCTCCTCATGCTGGGACGGGACGACCTTTTGCTCTCGGGTACCTCAATTCGATCCGCGGTTCTGTCAGACATTGACACGTCCACATGGAGGAACCGCGCATCCCTCCGGGTCCGTCACACTCCATGTATTTGACCAATCAGCCAAGGAGGTCACACTATTCCCAAACTTGATAATGGCGACGCAAGCCTGAACCGAGCGACCAGCATCCAAGGGATCACTAAGGCACTCCCCTATGAGAGCCGAGAACGAGAACGACCGCTCAATGCTCGGTAAGGCCGAGAACGACCGCACAGAGGTCGGTAAGGCCGAGAACGACCACCCAATGCTCGGCAAGCCCTTCGGATTGGAAGAGGGGACATGCTACCTCGTTCGGGGGAAAAAGGCCGAA
>VBMR01000228.1 GCA_005878325.1 Methanobacteriota archaeon
CCGCCCGCACCTGGGCCGCCGCCGGCGGGAAGACCGCCTCGCCGAAGCTCGTGAAGACATCGAAGAGGGCGAAGTGAAGATGTCGGCCACCGTGCGTTCGAAAGAGGGCGGAGCCTCGCCCTCCTATGTGCGGACCCCCGCCTGGCGGTTCCTCGCCTCGCTCCCGGTCGACCGCAAGCTCGCCCGCTACGACATCGCGGGAAGCCTGGCCCACGTCGACATGCTCGGTGCGGTGGGCCTCCTGACGCCCGAGGAGGCGGACGCCCTCTCGATCGGACTCCGCCGCATCTACGGGGAGATTCTGTCCAACCGATTCTCCTGGAGGGAAGACCTCGAGGACGTGCACACGAACATCGAGGAGCGGCTCACGCAGGACCTCGGCCCCCTTGGGGCGAAGCTGCACACGGGGCGGAGCCGCAACGATCAGGTCGCCCTCGACGAACGGCTGTATCTGCGGGAGGCGATCGTGGCGGTCCGGCAGGGACTCCTGAATCTGCAGCTCGCGCTGCTCGACCTCGCCGAGGCCCACGTCGAGACGCCGATGCCCGGGTACACGCACCTCCAGCGCGCGCAGCCCGTGACGGTCGGACATCTGCTCCTGGCCCACTTCTGGGCCCTCGCCCGAGACGATGGGCGGCTTGCGGAATCCTTCGCACGTGCGAACGTCTCCCCGCTCGGGGCCGGTGCGCTCGCGGGAAGCACCCTGCCGATCGACCCGGCCCACACCGCGAAGGCCCTCGGCTTCGCCGCTCCCTTCCAGAACTCGATCGACGCGGTGAGCGACCGGGACTACTTCGCCGAATTGCTGTTCGACCTCTCCCTCCTCGCGGTCCACCTCTCCTCGATCGGCGAGGAGATCGTCCTCTGGGCCTCCCAAGAGTTCTCGTTCCTCCGGCCCACGGACGCGCTCGGATCCGGGAGCAGCGTGATGCCGCAGAAGCGGAACCCGGACGTGGCGGAGCTGACCCGCGGCAAGGCCGGCCGCATCCTCGGCGACCTCGTGTCCCTCCTAGCCACCCTCAAGTCCCTTCCCTTGGGATACCAGCGGGACCTCCAGGAGGACAAGGCGCCGGTGTTCCACGCGGTCGACGACACCGTCGCAACGCTCGACGCGCTCACATCCGGGGTCGCGGCGCTCGACTTCGACGAAGCCCGCCTCCTCGCGGCTGCCTCCGATCCGCGTCTCCTTGCGACGGACCTCGCGGAGTACCTCGTCTCGCGGGGCGTCCCCTTTCGGGAGGCACACGAACTCGTGGCCCGCTTCGCCGCGACGGCGAACGCGAGCTTCGACGCGAAGGCCCTACGGTCTTTCGATCCGCGGTTTGGGGACGGCGTCGTGGACCTCTTCGACGTCTCGAAGGCCCTTCGACGTCGCGCGACCCAGGGAGGTCCCTCCCCCGACGCGGTCCGGGTCCAGCTTACCCACGCCCACGATGCGATCGGGCTCGAACGCTACTCGATCTCGAAGGACGCGGAATGCATCGAACTCATCGACCGGATCCTGAAGGAGGCGACCCGATGACGGAATGCCCGGAGTGCGGACGGGCCGTCCAGCGGGCCAACCTCATCGAGGGGGAGATTTTCCACTGCCCGGACTGCGGCACCGAGCTCGAGGTCACGGCGGTCGAGCCGTTCCGCGTCGAGGCGGCGCCTCATGAAGAAGAAGACTGGGGTGAGTGAATGTTCACGCTCGGCCTCTTCTACACCGTCATCCGGCCCGAGGAGAAATGGATCCTCGAAGCCGCCGCGGCCCGCGGCATGGAGGTGGAACGGCTCCACGACGAGGAGGTCACCTTCCCACTCATCCGAAACGGGTTCAAGGCGGACCTCGTCCTGAATCGGAGCGTGAGCCACAGTCGCTCCCTGTACGCGTTGCGGTTCTTCGAGCACTACGGTGTCCCAACCGTGAATCCGTACGACGTCGTCGCCCTCTGCGGCGACAAGGTCCTCGCCAGCTTGCGGCTCGCGGAAGCGGGCATCCCGACCCCGCGGACCGTCGTCGCCCTGACCCCGGAGGCCGCGCTCAAGGCCCTCGACGAAATCGGGTATCCGGCGGTCCCGAAGCCGCCCGTGGGTTCCTGGGGCCGGCTCATGGCGAAGGTCGATGACCCGGAAGAGGCGGAACAGATCATCGAGCACAAGTCCGCCCTCGGCTCCCCGATGCACTCGATCTTCTACGTCCAGGAATACGTCGACAAGCCGGAACGGGACCTGCGGGCCTTCGTCGTCGGAGACGAAATCGTCGCGGCGATGTCCCGGCACTCGAAGGAATGGCGCACGAACGCCGCCCGCGGGGCGACCGCGGAACCCTTCGTGCCAACGGAAGAGATGACGGACCTCGCGCTCCGCGCCGCGAAGGCGGTCGGCGGCGGCGTGCTCGCGGTGGACTTGATGGAGGGCCCCGAAGGTCTCGTGGTCCACGAGGTGAACCCGACGCCGGAGTTCCGCGCCCTGACGGGCGCTACGAGTGTGG
>VBMR01000219.1 GCA_005878325.1 Methanobacteriota archaeon
CGCCGCGATCGAGGGGCCGTGCCGCCGGAAGAGGTCCTCGACCGACGCGAGATCGTTGAACGTCGCCAGGAGGGTGTCCTCCACGGCTCCGGGTGGAACTCCCGCGGAACCGGGGAGGCTCAGGGTCGCGACGCCCGACCCCGCCTTCGCGAGGAGGGAATCGACATGGCCATGGTATGCCCCCTCGAAGGTCACGATCTTGTTCCGTCCGGTGAAGCCCCGCGCGACCCGGACCGCGGACATCGTGGCCTCCGTGCCCGAGTTCACGAACCGCAGGAGGTCGATGGCGGGAAACCGCTTCTTCACTTCCTCCGCCAACCGGACCTCTCCATCGGTCGCGGCCCCAAAACTCATTCCCTTCGCGGCGGCCGCTCGCACCGCTTGGACGACGGAAGGGTGGGCATGGCCCAGCAGCAGGGCGCCCCAGGAGAGGCAGTAGTCCACGTACGTCAACCCATCCGCGTCGTGAATGTGCGGCCCCTTCCCTCCGACAATGAACCGAGGGGTACCGCCGACCGCCTGGAACGCGCGGACCGGGCTGTTCACGCCGCCCACGAGACTTTCCTGGGCTCGAGCGAAGAGCCTCTCCGACTTCGGCGCGGGCGGGACCTCGACCTTGCCGTCGGTCATGTCAGCTCCCCAGGGCATCCAGCATCGATTCCGGTTCCGACAGGATGCAGGTGAAGATCGGCGTCTCCTTCTCCGTGAATCGGCTCGCCTCGCTCGATCGCAGTTCCATGACGAGGTCGAGGAAGTCGAGGGGTTGATCCGCTTCGAACGACAGAACGACCTCCTGGTCGTCGAGGCCGAACGAGTAGGCCGTGTGAATCTTCACGCCCGGGTACCGGTGGCCGATCCGAATGTGGTCCCTCATGATCTCCTGACGGCGGTCGAAGGGGATCGCGTACCACTCGCGTTTCTTCGTGAAGGGGTAGACGAACAGGTACCGGCTCCCAATCGGTGCAGGTTTCGTGGCCCCGTCTTGTCCGGGGTGGACATGGCCCCCGATGTACTGGGATCGCTTGCTCGCCGCCAGGTACGCGTAGGTCGTATCGAGATAGGATCCGAGCTCCGTCGACGAAATCCGGCGGGCCATGTCCCGGAAGGTCTCGACGTTCGGGTCGATGGCCCAGATCATGAAGTCGACGTCGGCCCGGATTCCCTGGAGGGAGTAGCAGCGGAGCGTGACCCCGTCCTCCAGGTCGTGGAGGAGCGATGCGAACTCGGCCTTCTGCTTCTTCCTCGCGTCCGCGGGCAGGCGTCGCCACTCGGGCCGGACCTTGTAAAAGGTGTACTTGAGGAACTCCCGCGGTTCCTCGTCGGCGTCCTTCCGACCCGGAGACCGCTCCGACCTCCCTTCGGACTGCGTCATGTTCGTCGCTCCCGTTTCCACCCGGCCGCATCCTTCGCATGGTACGTGATCAGGAGATCGGCACCCGCCCGGCGCATCGCGGTGAGGGTCTCCTCCACCACTGCCTGTTCCTCGATCCACCCGCGCTCCGCCGCGGCCTTGATGAGGGAGTATTCGCCGCTGACCGCGTATGCGGCGAGGGGCGCATCGAACCGTTCCCGGGCCGCACGGATCACGTCGAGGTAGGCGAGGGCCGGTTTGATCATGACGATGTCCGCTCCCTCCTCCAGGTCCAGCGCGATCTCTCGCATCGATTCCCGCAGGTTCGCGGGGTCCTTCTGATACGACCGCCGATCTCCGAAATGCGGGGCCGAGTCCGCCGCTTCGCGAAACGGGCCGTAGAAGGCGGAGGCGTGTTTCGCGGCGTAGGCCATGAGGACCGTTTCCTCGAAGCCTTCTCGGTCCAGGGCGGTGCGAATCGCCGCGACCTGACCGTCCATCATCGCGCTCGGGGCCACGACGTCGGCTCCCGCCCTCGCGTGACTTACCGCGGTCTTCGCGAGAAGTTCGTTGGTGGAGTCGTTGTCCACGGCCCCGCCGCGCACGACGCCGCAATGCCCATGCTCCGTGTACTCGCACAGGCACACGTCCGTCATGACGAGGACCTCCGGCACGCGTTCCTTGATTGCTCGGATCGCGCGCTGCACGACGCCATCGTCGGC
>VBMR01000220.1 GCA_005878325.1 Methanobacteriota archaeon
TCCGACCGTCCCGGCTCGCATGCCGGGCGCGCCCGGACGTCTACACAAGGCCGCGGGCTCCCTCCTCATCGTCTCCGGCCTCATCGCCATCGGGTGGACCGTCTACCTGAGCATTCGGTTCCTCAGCCCCGCCGAGTATGCGAACGCGACGAAGAATCTGACCGCCAGCGAATGGGCCCTCGGGCAGATCTGCGGGCTCGTCGGGATCTGGGGCCAGTCGGTCGCCCTCCTCGCGGGAGCCATGGCCCTGTCCCGGCTCCATTACCGGTTCGCCGTCGGCTCCGCGGTCGTCTCGAGCTTGGCGATCTCCTCGAGCGCGGTCCTCTTCCTCGATCCCTTCTTCGGCGGCGCCGCGGCGATGGGCATTATCGGCGTGCTATTGCTCCGCCTCGCGCGCCCGGAATTCGCCTCCTAGGCTGCCCCCCGTGTCAGGTCAAGCCTTAGCGGGGCATGGACGCGCCACGGCCACGGATCAAGAACCGGCACACGGGGTCTCCCGCGACGACCCGATGGGAGGTCTCGACGTCCGCCCGCAGCAGCTTCTGGAACATCTCCCGCTCGATCCCGCACGCTTCGGGATACTCTTGTGCGACCGCCATGATCGGGCAGTTGTGCTCGAGCATCTCGACCGTGTTCTTCCCGGAGCGACCGAGCTCCGCCATGTAGCCGCCTTCGTCGCGGATCTTCGCGAGTTCCGACACCTTCTCCCGCAGGCCTTCGGAAGGAATGCGGCGGCGGTTTGTGTCGAGGACCTCCTGGGCCCGTTGCTCCAACAACCGGACGATCGCCTTCCGGCCAAGCTTCTCCTCGATGAACCGGAGGGCGCACAGGGTCATGTGGGTGTACGCCTCGGGGAACAGGCTCTTCGACCCCTCAGTGAGCGCGAAGAAGGCCCGGGGCCGACCGCGGCCGCCCGGCCGGGACGAGCGCTCGAGCAGCCCTCGTGCCTCGAGGGCGGTCACATGCTTCAGGGTCGCCATCTTGGAAATGCCGAGGATCCGAGCGAGGTCGCCGAGCGATACGCTCCCGCTTCGCTTCAGGGTCAGGAGGATCTGCTTCTTCGTGGAGGAGAAACCAGCGTCCAGCGCACCCGTGTCGACCTCAAAGATCACCATCGGACCCACATCGCGGTGCTGATATTATAAACCTGTCCGCTTACAAAGATGATGTGCCTTGTCTCTCGTCCGATCAAGTCGGACGTAGGCCCGGACGAAATCGATTCAGTCCGGAGGCGGTGGAGGCGGCGAGGAGTCCGGGGGCGGGATGCCCTTCTTCCGGCGCCGGATCAGCAAGAGGGCGACGAGGAAGACGGTTCCGATTAGGAGCGCTCCCGCGACCACGGCGATGATGAACAGCACGCCTGGGGAGGATGGAGTGGGAAGGGCCAAGTCGGCCTGCACGTCCGCCGTTACAATCGGATCGTGGACGACCGATGCGCCACCCCGGAAGCTGAGGCCGACAAGGAGCACGAAGCCGACAAACCGGTTCCCGTTCTCGCCGACCGCGGCGAAGCGCAGTCCGGCCACGATTTGCCCGTACACGACTCGGAGAACGCCATCAACCACGCTGGTGCCAGCCCACAGGAACCGGCCGATACGGGTCCAGTTGGCACCGAAGTCCACGTTCGGACTGGTGAGCCGGCGGACGGCGGAATAGGTCCCCGTGGTGTCGTTCGCTGTGTCGGCCGCTCGGACCGTGCTGTTGAACTGGGCCGCGCCCGCCTCATGCATCGGACCCAGCACGCGATTCTCGAGCCATTGATCCGCAAGCGCTGCAGGGATGAAGTTCCCGACGATCGCACCCACCTCGAGGAGGAGCCGACGGGCGTTGCCGGCGCCGTTCCCGGCGGCGAAGGTCCAGCCCTCGATGTCTTGGTCCCACTTGAGATCGTAGTGGACGGCCTTCCCGCTCACGAGGAGGTCCGTCCCGCGGGTGACTTTCGTGATCGTGCTCCCACTGGAGACCGTGATGTTCCACTGCGGCACGGACACGTTCGTGACCTGTTGAACGGAGGCGTTCAGATGGAAGGTGAAGCGCACGAGGGGCAGGACTCCCGTCACGACGGCGGTGTTGTTCGCCACCGCGGAGTACGAGAGGTTTCGGGCGCTCAGGTCGAAGGTCCATGTCCGGTATCCGGTGCCGTTGGTCCTCGCGATGGCTCCCGCGGTCCAGTTCGTGTTGAGGTCGACCTTCTTGTACAGGACGTCGCCCCGGTTGAAGTAGTCCGAGAAGCGATTTGTGGAGCTGTTGTAGAGTCGGCCGTAGTCCGCCGCGTTATTGCCGTTGCTGTCCCGGAACTCCACGATGGAGTCCAGTTTCATCGCGTATAGCGTGTAGATCTTGATCGCGCGGTTGTCGAGGACGCTGCGACCCTGCGAGTCAACGACCTGGGCCACCCCGAGGTATCGCGCCTTGATCGCCACGACGTAGATATTGTTCGGGTTCGTCGCACCGGTCCCGTACACGATTCCGAACGCGGCATCCGTTCCGAACCGGAGGAAGACGTGCTCTCCTCCGCCGAGAGCCCCTGTGGCCCCCCGCTCTTCCATGAGCTGATCGTTGATGTACGTGGCGGCCCGGGCGGGAGGAATT
>VBMR01000221.1 GCA_005878325.1 Methanobacteriota archaeon
AAGACGCCGGCCTGAACCGCCTGATCGTAGGTCACGCGGCACGACGGATCCAGGGTGAATTCCCGGAGCATTTGGTCTTTCTCGTCGATCAGGAAGGCCTTCGCGGGCCTCCAACGGGCACGTTGCGCAAGCATGGCTATCACCACGAAGACTCCAATCGGCGGGACGGCGAGGAAATACGGCCCCTGCCACCACAGCGGGATGAGGATCACCTGCATGGGCCGGGAGGCGCTCGCCGCGCCGTCGGAAATTGTGACATTGAACTTCGCTTGGGACCGATCGCCGGGGAAGGCGATCGTCAACGTGTGCCCACTCACCGAGACGAAGGGGGTGTCCGTCGTCACCGTGATCGAAGAAAGGGGCGAGTCGATATCGTTGATGTACCCGGTCAAGTCCAAAGAGGACGAAGTACCCGCATCCATGCGGAAGTCGGGGAGCGGGGCCAGGACCGGCGCGTCGTTGATGGGTCGCACGAGTACCCCGAGGTTCGCGTCCGCGAACGCACCCGAAGGGTCGGTCGCCCGCACCCTCAGGGTCTCGGACCCGGACCAGTTCGGCGCGGCCCACAAGTCAAGCGTCCGATCCGCGTTGATCCGGAAGACGACGTTCGCCGCGCCCAGGATGGAGAAGGCGAGAGGTTCTCCGTCCACATCCGAGAAGTGGGACGTCAGATTCCCTGCGATTGCGTTGATGTCCACCGTGTCTTCGTCGAACGCGACGGCCGAGAACGGCGTCGCGACGACGGGTGGGTAGCCCGCGACGATCCGGACCTGGGTAGTCCCGATGACGGGGCCCGACGTCGCCTGGATTGTGCCGATCCCGGGAGGGGGCTGGGCCGTGAACGTCACGGTACTTCCGGACGATGCGTTCAGGACGCCGACGCCTCCCGCAACCGACCAGGAAAACGTCAGTCCGCCCACGGAGTTGTTCCATGCGTCGAATCCGTTCGCGACGAAGGCCTGCGTGTCGAGCGGTCGGAGACTCACGTTGTCTGGCGAGAGGGAAATTCGCGTGAGGGGGCCGGGGGAGACGGTCACCGTCCCGCTGAGTCCGGTCTTCGGCAGGCTCGCCGCGTGAAGGCGGATCGTTTCCGCCTTCGTGTACGTCTCGGTGGTGACGGTTGCGGTGCCACCCGTTGAGATGGCGATGCTGGTCGTCCCGAGGACGCCGGTTCCCGGTGTGACGCCGTCCGCGAGGCGGGCGGTCAGGGCCACGCTGCCCGTCCAACCCGTCATGGTCGCATTCCCGGCGTCCTTCGCAGTCACCGTGACGGAGAACGAACTTCCCGCGACGGCCGTGGGCGATGCCGTCACCTCGAAGTGGTCCAGACGGTGTTCGAAGGTGAGCTGGATCGCAGTGAGGGAGGGCGTGACGAGCGGATCAGCGGTGCCGAGGGTGACTCGGATTCGAATCCGCCCGGTGGTCGTCGGAACGGAGACGAGATTGGCCGGGGGCGTTGCGGCGGTCCAACTTCCCCCGGAGTCAATGGAGTACTCGTACGAGATCGATTGACCGTTCGGCACTTCGGTCACCGTGAGATTCCCCCAGGCGGCGAGGTCCGAGGGAACCAAGTCGTTCGTCTCGACAGTCCCCGAAGAAACGTAGCGGGACCAGGAGAGGTTCACGTCGCCGATGATCGGCGTGTGGTCCGGCGACGCCACGCTGAGTCCCAGCCGGAATTCGATGTAGCGAGAAGCCACCCCGATGGCCGATCCGGCCGGCGAAGCATACGGCCCGGACCATCCGGACCACGTCCCGTCGACGGGCGAGACGTCGCCCGTGCGGGTGCGGACCGTCACGGTGGTGTCCGGATCATGCACGACGCGAATGTAGTCGACGTCCGTGGTGAGGGCGGTTCCGGACGCGCCGTCCGCGGTGTAGAACGCAAGTCGAATCTGGGAAGGATACTCGAAGGTCGGTGTATAGGTGTCCCGGAGGGTCCACGTCGTTCCGTCCGGGCTCGTGGACGCGGTCAGCGTGTTGCCAGCCCGTTGGAGGCGCACCCAGGCGGGGTTCGGGTTCCCGCTGTTCAGGTCGACGCGGGTCGTCGTCACGGCATCGACCGTGGAACGCACCCTCCAGTTCACCGTGCCCGTCCCGCTGAGGTACTGCTTGCCGACGGTGTACCAGTCGCGAGACCCGAGGAGGGCCATGAGGCCCGCCTTCTGGCCGTTCACGGTGGGATTGGTGGTGAATTTCATCGTCGCGGTGAAGTTCCCGACGACTTCGTTCGCGAGGACGTTCCCGGTGAAGAAGGGACCGATGAGATCGACGCCGACGCTCGATACGACGTGCAGGCTGCCTGGCGTCGTCGTTCCCACGTCATACGCGGGCGGCGCGTTCGTCCACGTCCACTTCGGATCGAGGGAGATCCCGTTGAACTCGTCCGCGATCATCGACCGATCGGTCAAGTTCCAGGAGAGCGTCTCCCAGTTCGCAGGGATGACGTTCCCTCCGACCTTCGAGATGTAGTCTCCCGCGGCCCCGAGGCTACGATACCGGATGCTCAGCTTCGGCCGGAGGGTCGC
>VBMR01000223.1 GCA_005878325.1 Methanobacteriota archaeon
TGAAGGAGTCGACAACGCCAGCCTGGTTCTCGACGAATTCGTACTTGATCGTCGTGGGCGAGACTTGGAACCACCCGAATCCCTCGGTCCGCGTGGCGGCGCGGCACAGGGCGACCCACGCGTCCGTCCGGCACGTCGCGGTCCCACTCTGCCCTCCCGTCCCGAGGACGAACCACATGGGCGCTCCCGGGGTGTCGTACGCGCTCCCGGTCTGGATCACGTTTTCAAAGCTCACCGGGTGCGTCCGGCCATACGTGTGGTCGTTCCCCATGAGGACGAGGTCGACGCCGCGGCTCGTGTAGATGTCCTCGACCTGGTCGGGGTGGCCTCCGGCCGGGCACAGCTGCCCGAACCCCGTCGTCGTCGTGTCATAGCAGAGATGGTGCTCGAAGACGATCTTCCAACGAATCGTCGGATCCGCGTTCGCTGCAGCGAGCTTCGCATCGACCCACGCGCGGATCGCCGGCGTGCCGGCCTGGCCGCTGCACGCCCCGGGAGTGCCGTCGAAGCCGTCAGTCTCGTCCGTCGTGCTGTTGCCCCAGTCAACCGTGATGAAGAAGGTGTTCCCCCAGGTGAAGGCGTACGTGCGTTCGTTCCCAGGCAGATTGGAAAAGGCACAGTAGGTCTCGGGCGGCGTGTTCCGGTCGCCCGGAGCGCCCCATTCGTTGTCGCCCATCCCACTCATGACGAAAGAACTCTGCCCGAACACCTGGAACTTCTCGTATACAGCCTGAACGACGCTATCCAGACGGGAATAATACAGGTCCCCCGTCGGGAGGACGAGGTTCGGAGCTCTCAGCGCGATCGAGCGGACCGTGTCCACCGTCTGGTTCGTGTTCCCCCAGTCGCCCGCGGCGCCGAAGGTGAAGGTCTCCGATGCGCCCTTCGCGGGCGCGGCGCGGAAGGTCCCCTGGCCGAACGTCGAGGCCATGGAGGCGTCGCCGAGGCGGTAGAAGTACCGCGCCCCGGGCACCAGGCCGGTGAGGTTCACGACATGGAGGAAGGTCCCGCCGGGCGACGTGTAGTCGAAGCCGGTCGCGGAGAAAGTGTACGGAGGCCCGATGGACTGATCCCATTCCGCCCGGGCCGTGGTCGCGGTCGCGGTATGGTAGGTGATCGTCGCCATCGACGGATCGTCCGGGTAGCTCAGGTGGACGCCGAGGGGCGGATTCGGGCCGGTCGGGATGGCGTTGGGGCCGATGACGCCCAAAGCAGGCACGGCCAAGAGGATGGCCATGGGTGCTCCGACGAACAGCAGGACGGTCAACAGCAGCGCTCGGACTCGACGTAGTACGGACTTCATCCACTCCCTCTCCCGCGTCTATTCGGAGGTGCGCATAGATGGGCATGAGCCGCGTGGTTACCGTTGAATCGCTCGAGCTTGTTTCGATTCATGATAGCGCCCCTCCCCCGAAGGTCCCACGCGGCCCGGAACGAGGTCCCTCTCCGGTTCGAGGAACGGAGCCCCGCAAGACTCCGTTGAACCTCCAACCTGAAGAAGGACCCTCCATCCGATAAACGAGTTTTCCTGCGGGTACTTCCAAGTTGTGGCACAACCTTTGTCGCCGGCCTTCCCGCTGCGAAAGAGACTCTTGAATCGTGTCCTACACCGTCTGGCTCCCAAGATCGTCTCGTGGCGGAACCTGGGGAAGGGCCATCGGCGGTTCGCTCAAAGCTCGGTCGTCGAACGATCGATGATGGACGGATGCCATCCGTCCCGCGTCCTGCGAACGGTGGGGATCGACTCGCGCTTTCGAGGAGTCGCCACCCGATTACAAAACTATTTGTGCGGGTGGTCTCTCGGGGGGCCCCGAGGATGGGACCATGACACGAACACTCGTGATGGCCGTTGCGCTTGCCGCGGTCCTCGGCGTTTCCGCCGTGGTGGCCGCGCAAATGGAACGCGTCACCATATGCCACATCCCGCCCGGGAACCCGGAGATGGCCCACACAATCACGGTCGGCCAGCCCGCGGTCCAGAACCATACCGCACATGGCGACACGATGGGCGCGTGCGCCGGAGATCAGGCCAAGAGCCCGGGCAACCCAGACAAGCCCGGATCGGGCAATGACCAAGGGTCGAACCCGGACCAGCCGCAGGGGCCTACGCCCTCCGCGGTCGCGGCATTCCCGACGTATTGGCTGGGGCTCTTCCTGGTGGTCTTGGCGGGAATCGCGATCGGCACCGTGGCCGCTTTGCGGCGCCGCCAAAAGAACCGATAGGCACACCCCTTTCACGGCACGCCCGGCTCTGGGACCCAAACCCGGGAGCCGGGACCTCCTTTCCTCCCTGCGACCTGTGGTGGCCGCTCGCGCC
This sequence comes from Methanobacteriota archaeon, assembly GCA_005878325.1. GTDB lineage: Archaea > Thermoplasmatota > Thermoplasmata > RBG-16-68-12 > RBG-16-68-12 > RBG-16-68-12. The sequence continues at coordinate 2,318 of VBMR01000223.1, forward strand.
GCATTTTGGAGATGCAAAGTCTCCCATTGTCCGGGAGCGGATTCATCGCGGTCTCGCAGCGCATTCTCTTTAAAGGCCGAGCTCTATCCAATCCAGCTCATGGAAGCCGTCGTTAGGGTCAAGAAGGAAGGCGAGTGGTACATAGCGACGGACTCGGTGACCCACACTGCGGATCAGGGCAAGACCCGCGAAGAGGCCGTACGTAACCTGACCAAGGGGCTGCGAGAGCACAACAAAGTTCTCCTTGAGCTCGTCGGGTTGATGATGATCGGGTTCCCATTCGCTCCCACGATGACGAAGACGGTATTGGGATTCGTCTTGATGGCCTCGATGTAGAGCATCGTCAGGTAGGCCCAGGTCGCGTTCGTCAGGTTCGGGTCGCTGATCCGGAGCTGCGTGATGATCGTCTGAATGGCCGCGGCCGTCCCGTTGGCGCGGATGACCGTCGAATTCGCCTCTGCCTGCGCCGCGATGATCATGGCCTGGGCCTCTCCCAGCGCCCGGACCACCGTGGCCTGCCGCTGGAGTTCCGCCGTCACGACCGCCTGCTGCGCGGCGAGCTTCTCCTCGATCGCCTTGTCGACCGTGTCCGGCAGGTCGACGGACCGCAACAGGAAGTCCTCGACGATGACGTGGTAGGTCCCCAGGGCCGACGTGACGCGCCGCAGGACCTCCTCCTGGATGATGACCCGACCGATCCCGCCGATGTATTCTCCGGTGAAGTGGCTGGCGACGTCCCTTGGGACGTTCCGGAGGTAGCGGTCGATGATCTCGTAGATGTTCCCGTTGTCGATGTAGATGTCCGCCACCTTGTCCGGCTGCATGTGGAACACCAGGCTCAGGTCGACCTGGATGTTCAGATTGTCACTCGATCGGACGGTGAGGGACGACCCTTCCGACCCGATCATGTCCCGCGTCTGCGTGTTCCACCGGACGATATCGATCTGACTGACGATGTATCCGGGGTTCCAGCTCCAGCCTTCGTTGATCT
>VBMR01000224.1 GCA_005878325.1 Methanobacteriota archaeon
GCCCAGGCGGGCGACGGACATCGTCGTCGGGCCATCCGTGAGCTGATAGGGCCATTCCCCCGTGGACCGATTCAGGGAAGAGGCGGGCCTCCAGGCGCTGTCCCACCGCTGGAACGTCCGGAGGTAAGTCATCTCGACGGTGCCGTCGGGATTCGCGGTCCGCCTCCATCCCGGGCCGTACGTCACGGGTGGTGGTGGGGCGAACGGCTGGCCTACCTCGGCCCGTGCCTCCCGAGGCAGGACGGCGAAGGCGAGCAAGACCATCAGGAGCACCGCGAAGCCGGCGAAGACTCGCCGATTTCGATCGCACATGGGCCGTTTTGGCGACCCGTTCGACAAGAAGAGTCGCCCAGCAGGCACTCGCGACAGCATCACACATTGAGGACCCTCCAAGGATCCAGGACCGGTGGAGACGATCTCGCACGACCAAGCAAGGCCCCCTGAAGGATTGCGATCCATGGGACGTTCCCCTTTTTCGGCCACGGTATCAATGCGGGAAACGATAACCCTTCAGAACCTCGGGTCAGGACGCCGCGTTCCGGATCGGAGGGGCATGCGAAAATCGTCGGACTCAGGAGCCACTTTGACGCTACCGATGCAAACGGTACTTCGAGAGGAATCTCTCGACAGACTTTGTATAGTCCTCACAAAAGCCGTATCCCGCCGGTGTGATCGAGAAATCGTTATTGAGGAGGCCTAACATGCGAAGCTCCGACAGTCGATTCTTGAGCCGATTGACCGGGACCTGCGATTTCTGGCCTACGCTGTACAGGCTGACCCTCTTGCCCGCTCTTTCGATTCGATGGATGGCTCTTAGGATGTCACAATACACTTCCGGAGTCCACCTGTACGCGAGCACCGACGTCCCTCCGAGGCCGGTGGGGGCGATTGTCCTACCTCTACTTAAGGAGTGCTCGAACTGTTACATCCTGTTCGACTTGTTACCTTAACGACCGATTTCGAGGATCAGGCGCGCGGCAGATTTCTCCCGTCGCTTCAAGACTTCTCGATTGGCGTCCGCACCAGGTTCCCCCACTCCGTCCAGGAACCGTCGTAGTTCCGGACGTTCGGGTAGCCGAGGAGGTACTTCAGGACGAACCACGTGTGCGACGACCGCTCTCCGATCCGGCAGTAGGCGATGACCTCCTTGTCCGGCGTCACGCCTTTCGGTTCGTAGAGGGCCTTGAGCTGTTCGACCGGCTTGAAGGTCCCGTCCTCGTTGACCGCCTGGGCCCACGGGATGTTCTTTCGGCCTCGTAACGCGATTTCGCCTAGCTCTTTAGGGTTGAACGACGCTTTATTCGCTGGTTGGTCAATAGAGCAAACAAGCTTGCATGGCATGATTGGACCCACCCCCCTTCTGTCGGAGATCGACAAGCTTCGTGGCCGGCTAGAGTTCCTAACCGCTTCGGACGGTCTCGGCGCAGCAATGTCCACGCTTCTGCGAAGATTGCTGCAAAGGGTGCGCCTTAGTGCTGAAGCCTTTCCACGATTGTCCCTGGAGGACCAACAGGTCCTTGGTCCCGAGATTCTCCTTAGCTTAATGGAAATCGAAAGGTCGATTGAGACCGCCGAGGGGACGCGTCAAGTCAAGGATAACCGGATTCAGGCACTACTGCAGGAGTCGATTGGAAGGATTTTGGGCCCAGGCATGGAGCAGGAACTTCTCGTCGTTATGTCTCCCCGCGACGAGTGGACTCTTTATTGTGACCTCGAGCACGTAGACGGCCGGTTGGCCTTCGTCCTGTTCTTGAGCCCTACGGTCGACTACACAACTGATGACCTTGTGGTTAGAGTTGTTCACGAGGCAGCGCACTCCGAGCCGCACATTCTCACGCTTACAAGACCTCCCTTCGGAGAGCCTCGGAGACTCGGCGAGGTTCTCTGCGACCTCGTTGCGCTGTTGATTTCCGGGCCGGCCTTCGTCTACTCTGCCGTGCGGTTGGTTCAACTTCGTGGGGCTGAAAAATCCCGCGCTTTCTCCGATTCTCATCCTAGCATGGCTTGTCGAGCGAACGTTCTGAGGAACTTGGCTCCGAAAGTGTGGACCTCGGAGGCCCTCCATCAGGTGACAGAGAGGGCCTTCGAAGTGATTGGAGAATTGGAGTGTCTTCCGGAGGAAGCCGCCGAGGTTCAGCGGCTGAACCGCGAAGCCGTGCGATCAATTCCCCGCTATGGGCCTTTGGCCACTCCCGAGTCTACCTGGGACCAGATATGCGCCAGTGGAGACCCGAATGAACAAAGTTCTATATTACTACGGCTAAATGCTGGCCTTGCCCGGCGGGGACTGGGGAGATGAACTTCTACTTTCGGGACGATCTTGACCTCCTGAAGACCTCAGAGGAGTTATCGCGACTTGCAAGGGAGATGCTGAAGCTGATTGCTGGTAAGACGAGACGCGTCGACCCGAAGGCTCTGAGGGATGCAAGGATGATCATGGAACAGGCGGGAGCCGGCGTCGATGATGTCGAGTTCATTCAGGCTCTGGTTACTGAA
>VBMR01000225.1 GCA_005878325.1 Methanobacteriota archaeon
GCCTGGACGAGGCCACCCCGGAGGATCCGGCGAACCCGGTTCGGGCCCCGCCACTCCGCCGCGAGCAGGGCGGCCAGAACGGCCCCGAGGAAGAGCGGAGTCCAGGGACGGAACCGCTCCGCGACGTTCATTGGGTCCGCCAGGAGGACGCGCAGCGGGACGAGAAACACGACGGACAACAAGGTGCCGATCAACGCGCCCCGGGCCGCCAGGGCGACGGCCATCGCCCCCTGCCCCGATCGGAGGAGCCGATGGCCCGGGAGCGTGGCGAGGGCCGTGTCCTCCGTCGGCGCGCCGAGGAAGACGCTCGGGATGAAGTTGAAAACGCCGTGGCTGGAGGCGGTCGCCACGAGGAAGCAGGCCAGGAGGATCCCGGTCGTCTCGGACTCCCCGCCGATCTGCGGGGAGAAGATCGCGAGGACTCCGACCCAGGCGCCCTGGGCCGCGAGGAGGAAGGCCGCGACGTTGTTTACATGCAGCCCGGGAGAAAGGCCGGTGAGCATGCCGGTCGTCAGGCCCAGGAGGGTGAGGACGACCAGAGCGAATAGGGTGCTCGCGATGTCCACGGAAGCGAGACGGCCGCCCGCACGGGTCAAAGTCCCCGATGCACGGTACGTACCTTCCAGGGACTGGCGCAGGCCCGCGGCCCGATTATGCCCAATTGGGCATAACTCCTAACCCGTGGACGAATCAGATGCCTGCCGACCGCCGGACCGCAGCACTGGTCCCGGATTCGCCGGGGCGTCAGGTGGCGTGCCCGTTGTCCTGGAGAGTCCCCGCGAGATAGGCGGCGTACCCTTCCATGTCCAACAGTCCATGGCCGCTGTAGTTGAAAGCGATCACGCGCTCCTCGTTCTTCGCCTTGGCGTCCAGGGCGAGGTCGATCGCCCCGCGGATCGCGTGGCACGTCTCCGGCGCCGGGATCAGCCCTTCCGTCTTCGCGAAGATCTCGCCCGCCTGGAACGTGCTCACTTGGTCGACCGCGCGCGGCTCCACGAGGCCCGCGTCCAGGAGCACGCTGAGGGTCGCCGCCGTCCCATGGTACCGCAGGCCGCCCGCATGGATCCGGGGCGGCACGAAGGTGTGGCCCAGGGTGTGCATCTTGACGAGCGGCGTCATCTCCCCCGTGTCCCCGAAGTCGTACTCGTAGCGGCCCTGGGTCATCGAGGGAACCGACGTCGGCTCGACCGCGACGAAGCGTGTGTCCGACCGGCCGTGGATCCGCTCGCCGATCATTGGATACGTGAAGCCGCCGAAGTTCGATCCGCCGCCGACGGAACCGACCATGAAGTCGGGCTCGATGTCCCCGAGCTCGAACTGCGCCTGCGTCTCGAGGCCGATGATCGTCTGGTGCATGAGCACGTGGTTCAGGACGGAACCGAGGGAGTAGCGGGTGTTCGGACTCGTGACCGCGGTCTCGATCGCCTCCGAGATCGCGATGCCGAGCGACCCCGGATGGTCCGGGTCCTGCGCGAGGAACTTCTTCCCGATGCTCGTCCGGTCGCTCGGGCTCGGGACGACGTCCGCGCCGAACAGGCGCATCATGTGCTTTCGGTACGGCTTTTGGTCGTACGACACGCGGACCATGAAGATCTTGGCGTGGAGGCCGAAGTAGTTCGTCGCGAGGGCGAGCGCGGATCCCCACTGACCCGCGCCGGTCTCCGTCGCCAGGGTCTCGACGCCCTCCTTGGCAGCGAAGTAGGCCTGCGCGAGGGCCGTGTTCGGCTTGTGCGATCCGACGGGCGAGAGGTCCTCCCGCTTGTAGTAGATCTTCGCCGGAGTCCGCAGGAACGCCTCGAGCCGCGTGGCCCGGTACAGCGGCGTCGGTCGGCCGAGGCGGAGGTACGCCTCCCGCAATTCTTCCGGGATCGGCTCGAGGCGGTTCGGGCTCATCTCCTGCCGGATCAGTTCCTTCGGGAACAGCGGCTCGAACGCCTGCGGCGGGATCGGCTCCTTCGTCCCCGGATGCAGGTACGGCGGGAAAGGCGCGGGCAAATCCGGCAGGATGTTGTACCAGGCCCGTGGGAGTTCGTCGGTTCCGAGGACAATCTTCACATCGCGTGCGTTCGCGCCTTTCGTTTTCGGTTCGATCGCCTGCAAGGTCTCCACGTCCGCCAAGGGCATTTCTGGAGCGTCATATAACGTTTCCGCTCTCTGATGTACAGTAATGTGTACAGTGAACACCATCCTACTATGTCCGAAGCCGAGGGGCTTTAATCCCTATGGAACCGATTGATACATTCCGGATGATTGGGTATGTGGTCGAGGCTGCGTCCATATTTCAAAGGGTTTCCGG
>VBMR01000229.1 GCA_005878325.1 Methanobacteriota archaeon
GGAGCCATGGCTTTCGTCGGAATGTTGCTGGGCGGATCTCTGTCCGCTCAGGCGCTCGTGGATGATCTGGAGGACGACCTCTGGACGGGGTTCACCCATTTCCACCTGGGCGACCACGCGACCGCCGGTTACAGCACGGCGTACGCGAAGTCCTGCACCCGGACGTATCACGTCGCGATCTCCGGTTGGACCGTGCGGGACTTCGGTTCCGCCTTCGGCTACGCGTATTTCCCAACTCGGAAGTCGCCGGTTACGGAGTTGCGGCTATCCCTGTTGTACGACCGACTCGAGGACACCGTCGGTTCGATCTGGGACGCCCACGCTGCGGGTGTGAGCCTCGACCTGTTCGACGGAGGACTCCGGAGCGTCGGGAGCGTCCGGTACCTCACGGACTACGCGGGGAGCCGGAACGGCGGCCGGTGCGCCCCGACGACCTCGGACGTGGTGCTCGACACGTCCGCGGGCATGGGGAGCTGGACTTCCATCGGTCGGAATCCCGCGGCGGACTTCCCTGCGGCTCCCTGGGCGGCCGCCGAGGTCGTACGGATCTCGATCGGCTTCCTGTGTGCGGCGGGGCTTACAGGGGCCTCGTACTCCCTCTACTTCGACGACTTCCTCCTCGATACCGGCGCGGGGGACAGCGATGGAGACGGGCTGCGGGACCTCGAAGAGGAGGCCAGAATCTACTCGGCCAAGGTGTCTTCGGGCGCCGGTCCACGGGCCCTCGGGCCCGGACAAAGTGTCGGGATCGACGTGGCGGTCCCGCCCGCCTCGGGGGCATTCGCGTCGGCCGCGGTCGAACTGGAGATCGATCACCCGCAGGTCGATGACCTGTCTGTCGAGCTTCGCTTGTCCAGCGACCAGGGGTCCCGCTCGTCTCTGCTCTGGGATCCGGGGCTCCAGGTCCGAGGTGCGTCCATCCAATCCCCTTCCGATGGATCTGCGGTCCACGGGATCGTCGAGGTCGTCGGACGGGCGTGGCGGCCCCATGCCATCGTCCATGCGCACGTGGACCGCCTCTCGATCGCCGTCACGGAGGCCGATTCGACCGGTGCGTTCCGCCTGGCTTGGAACTCGGACGATTGGGCGGAAGGGCCCCATCGCCTGTTCCTCATCGCCCAAGCGCACGAGGGCGGCGAGTTCGCCGTTCGCACATCTCGTGAGACGACCGTGATCGTCGATCGCACGCCACCGGAACTTCAGGTTCTCTCGCCGCAGAAAGGGAACCCCTTAAGCGGCGTGGTCCTCATTTCCGCCGTCGCGTCCGACGGTCAGGGCATCGCCACGGTCGAGGTGTGGATTGACGGCGCACGGGTCGACTCCCGAGACGGCGATTCGTTTGTCTTCCCCTATGACACCTTGGATCTGTCGAACGACGTCCACACGTTCCAAGTCCGGGCGCGGGATGTCGCAGGCAACGAGGCGGTCCGCACCTTCACCGCGCGCGTCACCAACAATGCGAACGTGCCGCCCCCCGTTTGCCCGCCCAGGTGCAACACCACGGGTGCCGCCTCGACCGGCAATCTGCCGCCCATGGTCCCCGGGATCCCGACGCGGGTCCTGCCCCTCCCTTCGGGCGATCGTCTGGAGACCTCGGAGGGATTCCGCGTGCCCTGGCAGCCTGCCGTCATCTTCACGGGTACCGGGGTCCACCTGATCCTCGACGCCGTGCGGTCACGGAAACTCGCGGATTCGGATGGCCTTCTCGGATCCGATCTCTCGCTGGCCGACTTTGAGGCCGCGACCAGCTGGCAGGTGGTCGTCGACAATCATGGGGGAGCGGTTGGGCAAGAGTCGGGACCTCGCCTGGTGCGCTTCTCCGTCGACGGAGCGACATCCGATCGAACCATCCAGACGGATCCTCTCGATTTCGACACGGATGACGACGGGCTTCCGGACGGGCTCGAACTAGCTCCTGGAGGCACGGCGAGCCCATCCGACCCGATGGACGTCGACACGGACGACGATGGGTTGTTGGACGGCGCGGAGCGGTTGACGTATCGGTCGGATCCCACCCTCACGGACACGGACGGGGATACCTTGTCCGATCTCTCCGAAGTCACTGCACGAGAGCTGCGGATTGTGATCGATCGAGTGCCGGTTGTGCGCGTTGTCACGACGTCACCGGTCTCCTCCGACACGGATTCGGACGGGATCCGGGACGACGGGGAATGGAAGGGGGCGGCACTGTTCGGCTTCGCGACGGATCCCTCTAACGCCGATACGGACCGTGACGGCCTCGCCGACCTCGACGAATTCCAGGGTCTGAACCGCCGGCCGACCAACCCGCTGTTGTCGGACACGGATTCGGATGGAGTCGTAGACGGACTCGATCTTTCGCCGACGGAGTATTGGGCGCCCGAGTGGAAGACCACGTTCGAACCGGGGCTTGTCCGGTTCACGCAGCGGTTCCACGCGCTTGGGGTCCAGGCGGTGTCCGCGACTACATGGACGTACAACATCGCCGACGATTCCTGCGTGTATCTGTCGGATCACACGGCCGAGGCGACCCGAAGCAGTGACGAATCGACCGCGAACATCCTCGCGACGATCAACCGCGTCCTGGTCCAAGGCGGGGAATTGGACTTCACCGCCACGGGAGCCGAAAACCTGGGGCGAGAGAGCGGAGGCTCGGCCACCTCCGTGTACGGCGCCTGCGACTTCTTCCATCCGCGGCAGTACCGATTCGAATACTGGCAGTTCAGCCGCGCGGCCGATGTCGACTTCTTGAACACCGGACAGGTCTCGATCCGCGACGATGCCGGCGAGTTGTTCTATCACACATCGTTAGACGTCCCCGTTCGAGTGGCGAAACCGCAGAGCATCGACATACAAGTGTCGGTCCATCCAGATGCCGATCGCGGCGATGAGAGAGTTGTCCCGGCATTGGTGTACTCTCTCGTGCGCGGTTCGGAGTTCCTCGTGACCCCTCCGTTCTATCGAAACCTCGCGGTCGGGACTCCATTGGACGACCACTCCTATCAGTTCCGCCTGCGCATCCCGAAGGCGGTCGCCACGGCGGAGAATGTGACCCTGCTTCACGGCGTGCCCACGGCGAAACTCGTGCTCATGCCGATGTGGCTTACGACAAGTCCGGGCGGGACGATACGATCGGCGCTCGATGCCGCGCGGCTCAGAGTCGCCGCGACGATCTCGCGGGTGCAAGAGTCGGCTGAAGCGCTGATCGCCAGGCTCGCCATCGGCCTCGAGGCGCTTGTGACCGCGCTCCCCGCCTCTATCGCAAGCTACGCGAGCGGGCGCTATGTGTTCGGGTCATCCGTCATCTATGTCTACCATCTGGGTGACGCCTTCGATGCGGAAGCACCCGCTTCCGTCGATGCGGTCTACCTCCTCGGCGACTCGCCGGAGGAGGTCGCAACTTTCCAGGAGACGATCCACTGGTCCCCCGCGGACGCATGGGTCCGGGAGTCGCGAGATGGCTTTGGGGTCTTCCTAAAGGTCCTCAAGATTGTGCGTAGCGGAATCTCATCCACGAGTCAGATCATTGCGACGATGCTGTCTCCGGTCCTATCGGTCCCGTCCTCCGGTAGCGAGCAGATCACCTTCGGACGAACTAGTTTCGTGATTACAAAACTCACGAGCATTGAGACAGGACAGCCTTACTATGTCATCGGTGCGACATCAGTGGAGACGGTCAAGATCCGCGTGCCGCATCCCGAGATTCCGGGGGTCATGCTGACCGAGGTTCGGACAATTGAACGAGGGCTTC
>VBMR01000230.1 GCA_005878325.1 Methanobacteriota archaeon
GACGGAGCTCCTCGACGAGCTGGGTGAGCTCCCCGATGACCAAGTCATCAAGCTTTTGTCCGAGGGCCTCCGAGGCCTTCGACGGGTCCCCCGTGACCCCGGGCCAGTACCGCCTCGGATCCGCGACGACGGCGTATCGCGGAATCGCGTTCGTCCCGGCGGGGCTGCGGCCCTTCACGAGCTCCGGACTCGCGGTCAGGATCCGTGAAGTCTCTCCCGCCCCCGCGTGGCCGTCTCCCTCCGGGAGGATCCCTTCGGAGGCGTAGATGATGTCGTAGTCGGAGAGGACAGTCGCCTTCAATCCGGTCCCGCGGTCGACGACGTCTTGCGCGGCAGCCCGAAGGGCCAACATGTGTTCCCGACCCGCGTGTCCACTGAGGATCATGATCCTCCGCACCCCGTTCCGCACGAAGTCGTCGAGGATGTCCCGCACGATGGACTTCAAGGAGTCGACGGACACGCTCACCGTGCCGGGATAGGGACGGGTCGTCGTGCAGACGCCGTACGGAATGGGCGGGGCGAGGAACGCACCGGTCCGGCGGGCGACCTCGTCTAGGACGTGCAGGGGTTGAATCAAGTCCGCACCGAGCGGCAGATGCCGACCGTGCTCCTCGAGCGCTCCGATGGGAAGGATCACGACCGGATCCTTTCGCACGATCGTGTCGAATTCCTCCGAGGTCATGTCGGCGATGCGCACGCGGCCGAATCGGTCCTCGGGCCATAAATCGTTCGAGGGCGCGGGATTGAAAATATCAACCTTAAACAAGGTTGACTCAGAGCGCCGAATCCTTTTCGACGGGCTGGCCTTCCCCTCCGCATGAGGGTCGCGGCCCTTTTCTCCGGCGGAAAGGATTCCACGTTCGCGGCTTACGCGGCGATCCAACGAGGGTGGGAGCTCACCCACCTCCTCTCCATCATCCCGGAGGACCGCGAGTCAATGCTGTTCCACGTGCCGAATCTGCATGTGACCCCGCTCCTCGCGGAAGCGATGCAGCGTCCTCTCATCACGGAGGAGGCGAAGTCCGGGGAGAGCGGAGAGCTCGATGCCCTGCGCCGAATCTTCCGGCGGATCTCCGTGGATGGCGTCGTGGTCGGCGCCATTGCATCGGACTACCAGCACGAGCGGGTGAACCGGATCGCGCACGAATCGGGCTTGCGGGTCTTCGCTCCGTTGTGGCGCCAGGATCCGAAGCGCTTGGTCCGCGACTATCTCGCCGCAGGATTCGAGATCGTGTTTTCCAGTGTCTCCGCGGAGGGCCTGGATGCATCGTGGCTCGGCCGGCGCTGGGATGACCGCACGATCCAGGACCTCCTGAGGCTGCAATCGTCACGCGGCGTCCACCCCTGCGGGGAGGGCGGCGAATTCGAGACCCTGGTCCTCGACAGCCCGATGTTTCATCAGAGGCTCGAAGTCCTGCGAGCGGAACCACTGTGGACCGGTCAGGGCGGCGTCTGGCAGGTGGTCGACGCACGCCTCCTGCCAAAGGAGAGGGACCTCCTCACCGGTGCTTCGCGCGCGGAACCGTCCGCAGATCCTTGAAGAACTGGGTTCGGTCCTCGGCCTCCTCGATCTTCTCACCCGCGGTTTTCGCGAGCTTCATGCAGGCGTCCCGGAGGCGCGCCTTCCCCGCGATCGCGAACGCGCGGGCCAGGGCCTCGTACGCGTACGCGAGGGGAAACCCGTTGA
>VBMR01000209.1 GCA_005878325.1 Methanobacteriota archaeon
TTCGTCTTTCGTTGCGGAGGTGCGTACCCTATGTAACAAGCCTGCGGCTTCTCCCTGGAACGGAAATCGTGAGACATACGAAGGGGTCCTAAAAGAGTTTGCGGGACGGGTGGGTGACAAGGTCCTGATCCGGAATTCAATCCACTCGGTTCACTAAATTGGCGATAGGTTACATCATTCAAAACCGCGTCGTGGCCGTCATGATGCCGAAGGGCCCGCAGCATCCTGGGTCGGGAGAGGCCGCGTGTGAGCAAACACTCGGAACTATCGTGGGCCGCGAATCGCATGACTTGCAGGTGGGAACCCTAATAGCAGGATCGCCTTTGTTGAAGGCAGACGCTCTCCGGGGCAAGCAATCGTGCCGGGACTTCGCGTGGCCGTCGACGTCGGAGGCACCTTCACCGACTTGGCCACATTCGACGAGGCCACCGGGCGCCTCAATCTCCTCAAAGTCCCGTCGCAGCCCATGGCGCCCGAGGAAGGAGTGTTGGCGGGCGTCGCGGAGCTTCTCCATCGGGGGGTCGGTCCCGGGCAAATCGGGGTCGTGCTCCATGTGGGGACCGTCGGCACGAACCTCTTTCGCGGACAGCTCCGCCTCGAGATGCCGAAGGTCGCCCTCGTGACCACGGAAGGCTTCCGGGATGTCCTTGAGATCGGACGCCAGAACCGCCCCGAACTCTACAACGTGTTCTTCCAGCGGCCGAAACCCCTTGTCCGGCGGCGGGACCGGTTCGAGGTGCTGGAACGAATCGGCCCGGACGGGGACGTCTTCACGCCCTTGGATCGCGAAGGCCTCGCCGCCGTCTCTCAGCAAATCCGTAAGGACAAGTGTCAAGCCGTTGCAGTAGCCTTCCTTCACTCCTACACGAACCCGGTCCATGAGTCGGAGGCGAAGGCCGCCCTCGGAGAATCCCTCGGCATTGCGATTGTCGCCTCTCACGAAGTCGATCCGGAGCATCGGGAGTACGAGCGGACGAGCACCACCGTGGTCAATGCGGTCCTTCTGCCCGTCGTCGGCGCATATCTCTCCCGTCTCGAGGAAGGACTCACTCGGCTCGCGGTTCGCGCCCCCTTGTACATCCTGAGTTCCTCTGGCGGCCTCCTGAGCGCCGAGGCGGCTCGCAGGATGCCCGTGGCCTCTGTGGAATCCGGGCCGGCTGCAGGCGTCGTGGGCGCCGCCTCCCTCGGAGAATTGCTGGGCCTCCCCCGAGTCTTGAGCCTCGACATGGGAGGCACGACCGCGAAGGCAGGGAGCATCCTCGACGGCAAACCCCTCGCGGTTCCGGAGTACGAACTCGGCGGACTCATCCACGCGGGGCGTGCGGTGAAGGGTAGTGGATATCCGATTCGGTATCCGTCCGTCGACCTCGCGGAGGTGAGCGCGGGGGGAGGGACGATCCTCTGGGCCGACGACGTCGGCGCGCTTCGGGTCGGCCCGGTCAGCGCGGGCGCAGACCCAGGCCCCGCCTGCTACGGCCGTGGCGGCGCGGAGCCGACGGTCACGGACGCGAACCGGATCCTGGGGCGACTCGGGGAGACGATTCTCGGCGGCGCGATGCCCCTTCGGACCGACCTCGCGCAGGAATCCTTGCAGGCCGTCGCCGAACACACGGGGCTCGCGCCGGTGGAGGTTGCCGCGAGCGCCCTGCGACTCATCAACGTACACATGTCCCGGGCCGTGCGGCTCGTGAGCCTCGAGCGCGGCCTCGACCCGCGAGAGTTCGCCCTCATGGCATTCGGCGGCGCCGGCCCGATGCACGCCGCGGAGCTCGCGGACGAACTCGGCATCGCGGAAGTTGTCGTCCCTCCGAATCCAGGGCTCTTCTCCTCCGTGGGACTCCTCTTCTCCGACCTGCGATACGATTACGTCCGAGGTCTGGTCCGGCGCTTGGACACACTGGATGTCGCCGCGGTCGAAGCCTCCTTCGCCGAGATGGAGTCGGAAGCGGCCGCGCAGCTAGCCCGAGACGACTACCGGAGGGGAAGTGCGACGCTCCTCCGATCCGTCGACCTGCGGTACGCAGGACAGGGATTCGAACTGAACGTCTCTGTTGGAGGCCCATTCAACCCAGAAGCCGCGACCCGGGCCGCGAAATCCTTCCACGGCCGGCACCGCGACGTGTACGGCTACGCCGCCGAGGCGGAGCCCCTCGAGGTCGTCGCCCTGCGCCTTGCGGCACTGGTCTCGGTGACCAAGCCGCGTCTCGCCCGGGAAGCGAAAGCGGGCCCCAAGCCATCGACCGACGCCCTCCAGCCGCGCCGGAAGGCGTTCTTCGGAGACCAGTGGCACGACACCGGCGTCTACGCACGGGAGACCCTGCGCGCCGGCAATCGACTCAAGGGACCCGCGATCGTGGAGCAGTACGATGCGACGACCGTGATTCCACCGGAATGGGTCGCAGAGGTCGATGAATATCGCAATCTGAGGCTGCGCGACCGCGGCCGGACCGTGGCCCAGGCCGAGCACATCCCAGTCCACCTCGGATCCCTTCCGTGGGGTCTCCGGAACACCCTCGCGTATCTGGACCGGGAGAGCATCCTCCTCGAAGAGGGGGACATGGTCCTCCTGAACAATCCGTACATCGCCGGGACCCACCTGAATGACGTGACCGTGATCCGGCCCGTGTTCCTTGACGGGACACCCGTGGCCTATGCCGCGAACAAGGCCCACCACGCCGATGTGGGCGGGGCGGTGCCGGGCAGCATCGGCGCGGCCTCTGAGCAGATTTTCCAGGAGGGGATCATCCTCCCGCCAGTCAAGATCCTGCGGCGGGATGAATTGCAGGTCGACCTGGTGCGGGCGTTCACGAGCAATGTCCGGATGCCCGAGGTGACGATGGGAGACCTCCGTGCGCAGATCGCGGCGAACCTACTCGGAGAGCGGAGGATCCGGGAGGTCGTGGCCCGCTACGGGGCGGAGACGATCCGGGCCTCCTGGGACCGGATCCTCGACCAGACAGAGCGGGCCGTCCGAATCGAGTACGGGAAGATGCCCCAAGGGCAGTACGAGGCGGAGGACCATCTGGAGTCCGCGAGCCCGAGGCGCGAGGGACGGATCCGCATCCATGCCACCGTGGAGGTTCGAGGGGACGGAATCCGGGTCGATTTTGCGGGGACCGACCCCCAGGTCGAGGGGCCCGTGAACTCCGTCTTCGGCGTCGCGGTCGCAGCGACGCTCTTCTCGGTGCGCAGTCTGCTTCGCACGGATGTCCCGCTCAACGACGGATTCCACCGGACGGTGGAGATCTCCGCGCCCGAGGGCACGCTCGTCAACCCCACTTGGCCTGCGGCGGTCGCCGCCGGAAACGTGGAGACGCCTCAGCGGATTGTCGACGTGATCTACAAAGCCCTCGCTCCCGCCGCCCCGGACCGGGTCCCCGCCGCTTCCCATGGGAGCATGACGAACGTCATGCTCGGGGGCATCCACCCCGCGACCCACCGGCCGTGGGCCTTCTACGAAACCAACGGCGGCGGCTATGGTGGCCGAAAGGGGCTGGACGGTGTGGACGGGGTTCACGTGAACATGACGAACACGCTGAACACCCCGATCGAGGTCATCGAACGCTACTATCCGATGCGGTTCGTCCGCTACCGGTTCCGGCCGAACAGCGGGGGACTGGGCCAATGGCGGGGCGGCTGCGGGCTCGAGAGGGCTTGGATCGCATTGGCCCCGATGCGCTTCACGATCGTCGGAGAACGGAGCCTGATCCCTCCGTGGGGCCTCTTCGGCGGCGAATCGGGGACTCCTTCGAGGTACTTGGTAATCCGGGCGGACGGGACGGAAGAGCCTCTGCGTTCCAAGGACGAGACGTTCCTCCAGCCCGGAGATCAGGTGGTCCTCCTGACCGGCGGGGGTGGCGGATACGGTGACCCGAAGGACCGCGATCCCCAGAAGCTCGCTGAGGACGCGGCCGATGGACTCTCGACCGCGACCCGGGACGACTGATCGTTCCCTTCTTCTCCATCGAGCGGGCGAGGTCCCTGGGGACAAGCGATTCAAAGGAATTAATATGGGGACCGCGGTGCCGCTTTAACGGGGCCCCTGTGCAGGCCGTCTCCACAGTACAGAGGAGCCATCTCCTTCCTAGGAGGCGAGTTACCG
>VBMR01000015.1 GCA_005878325.1 Methanobacteriota archaeon
CGAGTTCCTTCAGGGACGCCTCGAACTCCTTCGCCTCCCGCGGACGGAGCAGGTGGCGGAACGTCTGGAACTCCTGAGCCAAGCTGTCCAGTTCCGTGGACGTGCGGCCGCGCGGCGCGGCGGGCAGGGGCAGTTCCGAGGGCGGCTCCTTCGACGGGGACAAACTGGGGATCTCCTGCTCGATTCGGTCGACGGCATCGGCCAAGGTCATGTCGGGGTGCCGCAACATCGCCGCCATGACGACGTCGCCGTGGCCTTCGAGCTGCCACTTCAGCAGCTTGAGGGCGGCCTCATCCCGCTTGGCCATCCCTTCGCTCCGTGTCCGAACGGTTCAGGCCTACAAAAAGAATTGGCCTTTCCGGCCTCCCGCGCCGCGGTCCCCTCGAAACGGACTCAGGCCTGGCTCCAACTATAGACGACGCTCGACATCGGGTTCGGGGCGTTCGCGTAGTCCGAGCAGTAGTTCCAGTCCCCGACATCGCCCGCCACGAAGCTGGTCGCACTTCCGGAAGTGAGGACCTTCGTGATCGAGGCCGATGCACAGCCCGTCGTGGGTGCCGTGCCGCTTGTCTTGTAGATGTATGTCGTGGTCCACTCCGCACCCTTCGTGATCGTCGGGGTGACGGTCCCCGCGGCGTTCACACGCATCGCGCTCGACGTGGCGGAGCAACCCCAGATGACGAACCCGCTCGTTCCGACGACATAGGTCGGGGGGGTCGGAGGCACCGGTTCGCAGTTCCGAGTCAAGGTGGCTCCGACCGGAGTCGGCGCGGTCAGGGTCTGATTGAACAGGATCGCCGCGGAGACGACACCCGCGATCAGCATGATGGCCAGGAACGCGGCGAGCGGCCTCTCGACCACGGCCCTTCGGATGTTGTCCGTCACCCGCCGGCGGGGCTCGACGTCCTCGTCGAAAAAGTCCGGGGTCACTGGGAATCACACCCCCGCGACATCGCGCCCCCGAGGGCGCCTGCGATCATCTCCCTTGTCTCACCCTTCGGAACCCCTTGCTCGGCCATGGCCAACCCCTTTTTTGAAAGCCGCGGCCCGGGGTAAAGCCGCGACGTTTCATCTGTGGTCTGAGCACTTCGCCTTGAGCAAGGACGCACATAATTAGGGCACCCGCCACGACGGGTCCGCCGATCGCGTCTCCGGAGCCTACCGGCGGAATGTTCTCTTCTGACTATCTCCGCCGATAACGGGGACGCCACCGCTTTATAACGAGCATCTCGTCCGACGTGTGCGATGGAGGTTCAAGTCCCTCTTCTCCAGACGCACGTCGAAGGGCTCGACCGCGCCCTCGGCGGCGGAATCCCCGTGGGCAGCACGGTCCTGGTCGCGGGCACGCCGGGGACGATGAAGACCTCTCTGATCCTCTGGGTCATGCACGAAAACGCCCGCACGAACGGGGTCAAGTCCCTCTACGTGAGCCTGGAGCAGGACATGGACAGCCTGAAGGCGGGGGCCGCCCGCATGGGAATGGGCAACCTCCACGAGTCGTCCGTGTACGTCCTGGACCTCGGGCAGCTCCGGAAGGGGCTCCACCGGGCCGAGACGACGAAGGACTGGTTCACGATCCTGATCGAGATCGTCAAGGAGGCCGTGAGCTCGAGCGGATACCAGGTCCTGGCGATCGACAGCCTTGAGGCCCTCTACGCCCTCTCCGACCTCAAGTCGCCGCGCCGCGAAATGTTCCATCTCCTCGGGGCCGTCAAGGAGCTCGGCCTGACGACGTTCCTGATCACGGAGACGCCCTTCGGCTCCACGCGGCTCGCGCAGTGGGGAGAAGACTTCCTCGCGGACGGGATCCTCCATCTGAAGCAGGTCGAGGTCGGGGAGACGGATGTCCAGCTGCGCCTGCGGTGCGTGAAGATGCGGTGGATGAACCACGATCACAATGCGCTCGTGCTAAACCACGACGGCCGACACTTCTTCGTGACCCATGTGATTTCGAAGAAAAAGTGAACAGCGGCAGGCCGGGCCCGCCGCGAGGTTGTCCCTCACCGCGGCTGAATCGGCGGCGCGGGCTGCACAGCCATGCCGGGCATCGTCGTCGGTCCGGGGATCTCTCCCTTCTTGACGCGGTTCCAGACGAGGTAATACGCTCCCGCATAGAGGAGGGAGGGGATCGCCCCAAGGTAACCCAGGGTCGTGACCCGATTCTGGAAGGATGCCGCCGCGCTGTTTGCCAAGTTTGGATCGCAGGAGACCCCGTTCGGACAGGCCGTCGCGATGAACTCGGAAATCACTCCATTGGCCACGGCGAAGATGGCGATGGAAATCACGACCGTCGCGACGTACCCCAGGAGCAGCAGAGTCTTGCCCGTCTGGTTCTGCAAGGCGAACGTGAAGAAAACGCTCGCGAGTCCTACCACGATGCTGCCGATCGCCAGGACGATGAGGAAGTTGCCCATGGCCGCCTGGAGCGCTCCGGGGCCTGGGGCTTGGCCGAAGGCTGCGAGAGCCGATGCGAAAGAGACGATGGTCCCGACAACGACGATGAGGATCCCAGATCAGGAGGAGGAACACACCCGTCTTCGTCCGATCGATTTGCTTCTGTCGCTCTTGGTCGTACGGCGACGAGAAGCCTTGGCCGTACGCGGGCGCGGGGTACGACGGCATGGCGCCGGTCCCGGTCCCTCCGGCCGCCAGCGGGCTCCCACAGTTCACACAGAAGGCGGTCTCGGGTCGGTTTGCGGCTCCACACCGCGGGCAACGGACTTCGGCAGCCAATTTCTCTCCCCCGGTCGCGGGAGGGGAGTTGCAGGACAAAAACCTTCCGTGCGCGCCGGACGAAAACGGACGACCGCGACGCCGGACCATCCAAGGGCGCCGGCGTCGCCGGACCCTCGTCTCGGTTCCCCACGATGGCCGACCCTCCGAAAAGCCTTTCGGGTCTCGGAAAAGGGTATTTCCGGCGGGAATTGCCTGTTGTCACCGCTTGGTCGCACCCGGGGCCTTCGACCGATGGATCGCGCTCGAGGTCGGCCGCCTGAACGCGAACCTGGTCGTCGAGAAGCGCCGCCTGGCGGACCTTCTGCGGGAGCCGGAACCGGCCTGCCGCACGCGGGAGGGGAACCTCCACACGTTCGAGCCCGAGGCCCTCGCCCGGTTCGCGTCGGTCCTCACGGCCGACGAGGCGGTCGCCCTTCGGCTCCCCCTCACGCTGCTCGTCCGCGGGGATTCGGACGACGCCCGGCTAACCGACGAGATGGGAGCGAAGGCCCTTCGGGCCGTCGAGAAGTTCGACCGGGCGTTCGAATACCGCGAAGGTCGCATGGCGTTGCCCCATTCCCTCGCGATCGACCTCGTCCAACGCCACGGGGGCGTGCTCCAGCTCGCCTTCGGCTGAGCCCCTATTTCGGCGGTTCCGGCTTCTCGCGGCGGGTCGCGGTCGCCCAGGAGTCTTCTGGGATGTCGTCGTAGATCGACCCCATCCGCTCGGCCTCTTCCTTCGCCTTCTGTGCCTCGACGAGTTCCATGATTCTCTCTTTCCGGAACATCCAGTAGTGGATCCGCCACTCCCGACCGTCGTAGAGGGTCGTCTCCTCTCGCTCCGTCGTTAGGATGCCGGAATCCTCCAGCATGTAGAAGGCGTCCCGATCCTCCGGTTCCAGGACGTTGTCGATGATCCGTTCCGAGTAGCCGAAGAAGTTCAGGACGTGCTGGGCCATCGCGCGGGCCTCTTCTTCCTTCATCCCGGTCCGGTCGATCGAGTTCCGGATCGCCCGGGTGAGGTCGTCCACGCTCAAAGTGCCAGCGGGACCTCTTTCGGACTTCGTCTTAACCGCCATGGACTCGGCCCCTCCTCATGGGAGCGCGTGCGTATTTAAGGGTTCTGCGCTTCGCCCGCTCCGCTGAGAATCAGTAAGGCAATCGACGGCGAGAATCGGGGTTTCCACCCTTTCGAGCGGAAAAGGTTAACGTTTGGGGCTTGCATCACTACTTCGGGAAATGGAAGGGGCCGGGGTCGAGTGGGTGCGGACCGGCAAGCCCGGCGAAGCTGCGGGCCTGCCCGAGGAGTTCGAGGGCGAACTCCGCGACCTGCGGGACGAGGTCCGGCGGTTGCGGGATCAGGTGACCGCCCTGGCCTCCGCCTCCGCGACGGTGCAGCGACCGGCCGGGGACGAACGTCTCCCCACGTACGTCGGCGGACTGGACCCATTCCTTGAGGGCGGCGTCCCGAGGGGCAGCATCCTCGCGATCACGGGACCGGGGGGCTCGATGAAGACGTCCCTCGCCCTGTACATCCTGGCGAAGAACCGCGCCGCGGGGCGACGCGGTGTGTACGTGACGGTCGAAGAGAGCCGCGACTCGATCCTGCGGACGATGCGCCACCTGGGCTTGGGTAAGGACGACGACTTCCTCGTCGACATCGCGCGACTGCGGGTCGAGCGGGAAGGGGCCGAGGACATCCGCGACTGGCTGCGGGTCCTCAAAGACTTCCTCGTCCGCCGGAACCAGCGGGAACGGATCGACCTGGTCATCATCGACACGATGGACGTCCTCGCATCGATGGCACAACTCGAGGACCCGCGGAACGAGCTGTTCCACTTCTTCCATTTCTTGCGCTCGATGGGCGTCACGACCTTCGCGATCGCGAACGCGGACCCGTCCGGGACGGGGGTCTCGCACGACCTCACGTTCCTCGCAGATGGCGTGTTCGAGCTGCGCTTCAGCGGCGCGGGGGAGGGAAAGGTCCAGCTCCTCTTCCGGTGCGTGAAGATGCGCCACACGAACCATTCTCGGGACTACTTCGTCCTCGCCTACGACCGGGGATTCGCGGCCCGGGCCTACGTGGCCCCAAAAGGCAATCGATGGGGCCGCCCCTGATCAGAACGCGCCCTTGATCTTCGCGCGGTCGATCTTGATCCCGCTCGGCGTGGCCATAAGGATGTTCTTCCCGACGACGGCCACGTCGCCCCCGCAATCCCGGACGGCGCTCTTCATCTCCGCCGTGATGCGCTTCAGCGCGAGGTCGTCGCTCGCAAGGCTCGTGTAGTCGATCAGCAGGATGTTCCCGTTGTACACGTGGGTCGTGAGGTCCGCGACGTCTTCGTAGCGATAGATTTCCGCGACCTTGACCAGGTGTTCCGCGGGCTCACCCAGCGACCCGCCCTCGTTCTCAAAGCTCAGCTCCGCCAAGTCGATGTACGTGTCCGCGTCCGACGCGCCGCCTTCGGCGAGACGCCGGAACGGTTTCTTGATGAAGGCCATGCCACATCCCTTCTGCGGACGCCCTGTAGCCAAGACCCCAAATTTAAAGGTATCGCGGCGGTCGTTCACCGAAGGCCCGAATTCCCTCGATATATATTTGAATCGCCATAAGATAGCCGTGGTCTTTCGTACCACGGACGCCATTCCCGTGCCAACGTTTAAGAAGGACACCTCTCTAGTCGCTGCCGCCCATGGTCTACGATCTCATCATCATCGGGGGCGGCCCGGCGGGCCTGACGGCGGGCGTGTACGCCCGCACCCGGAAGCTGGCCACGCTGATCCTCGAGGCCCAGGCCGCGGGCGGCCAGCTCGAATGGCTCTACCCGACGAAGTCCGTATACGATTACCCGAGCTACATTGCGGTCGAAGGGGGCGAGCTCGCGGAGCTGTTCTCCCTCCATTCCCGCGAAAGCGGCGCGGAGCTCCGGCCCGAGGAGGTTGTCGACCTCGAGCGGGTGCCCTCCGGCTTCCTCGTCCACACCCGCGAAGGGAACGCCTACGAGGCCCGCGCGATCCTCCTTGCCATGGGCATGGGCCTGTTCGAGTCCAAGCGGCTCGACGTGCCCGGCGAGACGGAGCTCGAGGGGAAGGGCGTCGAGTACCGGGTCCGCGATTGGCACGATTTCAAGGGGAAACGCGTGATCGTCGTCGGCGGCGGCGACAGCGCCCTCGAAATCGCCCTCGAGATTTTCGCGGTCGCAAAGCACGTGATCCTCGTCCACCGCCGCGGGGAGTTCCGGGCGATGGAGAAGAACGTCGAGGCGGTCCTGAAGTCCCCCATCGAGGTCGTGTACAACGCCGAGGTGACGAGCATCGAGGGAGATGGCCGTGTCGAGCGCGCGATCGTGCACGACAACCGGACGCTGAAGAAGCAGGTCTTCGATGTCGACGCGGTGATCGTGAACATCGGCTTCCAGCCGAAGATCACGCCCCTCCCGCGGTGGGGCATCGCGCTCGAGGGGGAGCGGTTGATCAAGGTGAAGGCGGACATGTCCACGTCCGTCCGGGGGATCTATGCCTGCGGGGACATCGTCTCGTATCCCGGGAAAGACAAGCGGATCGTGACGGGCTGCGGCGAGGCCGTCACCGCCGTCATGTCCGTATATAAGTACCTCAAGCAGCCCTATTGGGCGTGAGGGCCCGCAGCAACGGCGGCAGGGCGTCCGGCGTCTCGATCAAATGGTCCACGCCCGCCGCCTCGAGGCTTTCGCGGGTCCCGTAGCCCCACGTCACGCCGATCGCTCGGGCGCCCGCGTCCTTCGCCGCCCGCACGTCGTTCTCCGTGTCCCCGACCACGACGCACTCCGATGGCGTGAGGCCGAGGCCCTCCGCGGCCTTCAAGACCGAATCCGGCGCGGGCTTCTTGCGGGGAACCGAGTCGCCGCCGAGGATGACTTGAAAGTGGGGGAGGAGGCCCGTGGCCTGCAGGGCCGCCACCGTGGTGTCGCGTCGTTTGTTCGTCACCGCGCCGAGCTTCCAGGCGCCCAGGGAGGCAAGCATCTCTGGGACGCGTGGGTAGGGCCGCATGCCCTCGCGGACCGACTCCGCCTCGACCTTCTGGAACACCTCGATCGCCTTCGCGGCCTCCGCGCGGGTGAGCCCGCACCGTTCGTAGATCACCTCGATCGGCGTCCCGATCCACCGGGCCGCGGCGGACCCAGGGACCGTCCCGCGATGGACCGCCGCGAGTCCCGCGTCGAAGGCGGCGATCCACGCGTCGCGCGTGTCGAGCAACGTCCCGTCGACATCGAAGAGGACCGCGCGGATCCGGGACACGTCACGCCTCCTCCTCTCCGAGCCGCCAGATCTCGTCCCCGACGTGATGGATCGTCTCGACCGCCTTGCCCTTCTCCTCCCGCGCCATCGTCGGCCCGTCGAGGATCGCGCGGCCCACGGAAAGGGGGCGCCGGTTCTTCTCGTCGCAGACCCACACGATGTCCCCCGCGCGGATCGCGGGGTCGGCGTCCACGATGCCGGGCGCCATCACGTCCGCCCCGTTGTAGATGAACCGGACCGCGCCCATGTCGACGGTCACCGCGCGCTTCGTCGCCGGGAAGGCGAGCAGCCCGCGGACGGTCGGGGCGAGGGCTTCCTCGACGAACAGGGCGATGGCCTCGTCCCCTCGGAGGAGGACCCGACGGGTGCCGGCTTCCGCTTCGTCGAGCGGGACCCCCTCTGGCGGGACCGTCATGCCGAAGTCGTCCTGCAGGCGATGCAGGACCTCCGCGGCCTCCTTCTGCCGCAGACGGGATCGGCGACGGATCTTGGTGGCCATCGGGCCTTTGGCAAGCGGACGAGGGAGATAACGTTGTCCGCCATGCGACATCTATTCCGTTCGAACGATGAAAATCAGTCCGCGACGGACCCTTCGGGCTCCGACCCGAGGAGCTCCGCGCGGTCCGGATCGAGCGAGCGGGCCTGGTCGTCCATCTTTCGGGCCCGGGCCTCCTGGCCCATCGCCTTCCAGGCCCGCGCGGCGTCCCGCCAGGCCTCCGGGTCCGTGGGGTTCAGGCCCAGGGCCGCATCGAATGCCGCGGCTGCCTGCTTCACGCGCCCGACGCGCAATAGGAGGTCTCCCTTCCGGCGGTACGCGAGGTCTCGTCCGTCCGTCGCGACCCGGATCGCCGCATCGCAGTCCGTGAGAGCCTCCTCCGTCCGACCGAGCGCGGCGTGGAGGTCCGCCTGGAGGAGACACGCGATGACGTCCGGAGACTCGACCGCCTCCAGCACCTTCAAGGCCTCCTCGATTCGACCGACGGACTGGAGGCCGCGTGCGAGCTCGAGGGACGCCTCGGCGCCGGCGCCGAGGTCGATCGCCTTCCGAAGGTGCGCCTCGCCCTCCTCGGCATGGTCCAGGGCGAATGCCGCCCGGCCCGCCGCGAGCCATCCGCGTCGATCCTCGGGATGCCGCGTCCGCGCCTCCTCGGCCGGGACGAGGGCGTCCGCGGGCCGGCCGACCCGCAGGAGCAGGGCGGACAACCGCACCAGGGCGTCCGCGGCGTGCGTCCTCGACGCGGCCGCGGCGAAGGCGTCGATCGCCTCGTCCGTCCGCTCGAGGTCTTCGAGGAGCATGCCGCGGTGGTAGTGGAGGTCCGCATTGTCCGGCTCCGCTTCGAGTCCCAATCGGAAGCACTCCAATGCCTCGTCGTAGCAGCGCTCCGCCTCGCGGGCGTTCCCCATCTCCTCGAGGATCCTCCCTCGGAAGATCCACGCCTCCTCGTATTCCCCGTTCAAGATGAGGGCGTTGTTCAGGGCATCCCGCGCCTCCTCGAGGCGCCCGAGGTGATGGAGCGACTCCGCCTTCGCCATCCAGGCGTGGTCGTAGTTCGGGTTCAGCTCGAGGCTCTGGCCGATCAGCTCGAGCCCTTCCTCGTGCCGCCCGAGGTTGTCGAGCGCATGGCCTTTCGCGTAGAGGGCGTAGTCGAAGTCGGGCTTGATCTCGAGGGCCTTGTCGTGGTACTTGAGGGAGTCCGCGTGGCGGCCCATCTTGTTCAGCGCGTTGCCGATGTTGTTCCACGCGATCTCGTACTCCGGATTCACCTCGAGACCGTGTTCGAAAAAGGGAATCGATTCCTCGTACCGACCGAGGTTGTACAGCGCGTTCCCGAGGTTGTTCCAGAGGACCTCGTCGCCGGAATCCAGCTCGATCGCCTTCTCGTAGGCGGCGACCGCCTCCTCGAGGCGATTGATCCCGTGGAACGTGTATCCCTTGTTGTACCAGGCCTGCTTGTAGGTCGGATTGAGGGCGAGGGCCTTCTCGTAGCAGGCCAGGGCCTCGTCGTGGATTCCCAGCATGAAGAACGTGAAGCCCTTGTTGTTCCATGCTTCCTCGTTGTTCGGTCCCGCCTCGATCGCCTTGTCGTACGCCTCGATCGCCTCTTCGTACCGTTCCAGGGCGTAGAGGGCGTCCCCGAGGCCGGTCCACGCGTCGCCGTCCGCGGGGTTCGCCGAGGTCGCGGCCTTGTAGGCGTCCACGGCCGCCTCGGATTCGTTCAACTCGTCGAGGAGCTGGCCCTTCTTCGTCCAGCTGACCGTGTTCGCGGTGTCGACCCGCACGAGGGACTCGTACACCTGCTTCGCCGCCTTCATCCGACCGAGGCGCGCGAGGACGAAGGCCTTGTCGCACAAGGCGTCCGGATAGTCCGGCCGGATCCCGAGGGCGCGATCGTAGGCGACGAGCGCCTCGTCGAACTGCCCAAGCTGCGCGAATCCGTTCCCGAGGTTGTACGCGGCAATCTCGAACGCGGGGTTGTGTTGCAAGGCGCGCGTGTAGGCCTGGACGGCGTCCTCGTGCCGACCGAGCCCGTCGAGGGCGACCCCGCGGTTGTTCCACATCACGTGGTCCTCGTAGCCGAACGCCTCCGCGCGTTCGTAGCATGCCAGGGCCTCCACGAACTCGCGGGCGTCGCAGTGGGCGTTCCCGCGGATGAACTCCGCTTCCCCGCGGACGAGGTCCGGCTCCGCAGGGACCGCCGCGAGGACAAGAGCGAAGGGGAACCCCATCGGGCCGCACCAGACTCGATGCCGACTTAATGGTTCCGCGGTGAGTCTCGGAGGCGTCAGTCTCGATGGTGGCACGGACTTCCCCGCGCCCGGTTGAGAGCATCGGCTTCAATCGTGGGACGCCCTTCACGAATCGATGAAACCCACGTTCTTCTCGAATCCCGCAGAACTCCGCGCGTGGCTCAATGCGCATCACGACGAGGCCTCAGAATTATGGATCGGATTCTATAAAAAAGGCTCCGGCACGCCGAGCCTCACGCGCTCTCAGGCGGTGGATGAAGCGCTCTGTTTCGGCTGGATCGACAGCCGACTCAAAGGCGTCGATGACGCGAGATATGCGATCCGCTTCACCCCGCGGAAGCCGCGCAGCGTCTGGAGCGCGGCGAACGTCAAGCGCGTCAGGGAGCTCGCGGATGCGGGGCGCATGACTGCCGCTGGCCTGAAGGTATTCGAGCTTCGGGAGAAGGCACGATCGCGGATCTATTCGTATGAACAGCCTGGCGAGGTTCGGCTCGACGCCGCCGACGAAAGGAAGTTTCGATCGAACCGCAAGGCGTGGAGCTTCTTCCAACGCCAGGGCGTATCGTATCGGAAGGCGGCCGTCTGGTGGGTCGTCAGCGCAAAAGCGGAGGAGACCCGACTCCGGCGTCTTGCCCAGCTGATCGATGACTCAGAGCACGAACGGACCGTACCGCCCCTCACGTCTCCAGCGAAACGTCGGTGACCGGAGATCGAACCGCTCGCCGGGAGCGCGACGGGGAGAACGGGGTCGTCGCATTTAAGTAGCGACACGGGCTTGGCACTGGTTCCAGAGGCGGCCTTGTGCCCAGGATAGATGAGGAGACCTTCGGCAAGTCGAAGGCGATGGAACTCCCGCGGAACATCGTCGTGGGACACGACGCCCTTCACCAGGTCGGCGAGGTATGCCAGGCCCTGAAGCTCGGGAAGAAGGCCCTCCTCGTCGCGGATGACACCACGTACAAGATCGCGGGCAAGACGGTCGAGAAGGAACTCACCGCACGGAAGATCCGCAGCTCCGTCTTTCTGATCCCGGACGCCACGTGGGACGAGGTCCGGGAGGGGGAGGAGCGGATCCGCAAAGGCGCCTTCGAGTTCGCGGTCGGTGTCGGTGGTGGCCGTTCCATCGACGTCGCGAAGTGCGCCTCCTTCAATGCCGGCGTGCCCTTCGTCAGCGTCCCGACCGCCGCAAGCCACGACGGCGTCGTCTCGTCACGGGCCTCGATCCAAAAGGGCGCGGAGAAGGTGAGCCTCGCCGCGCAGACACCCATCGCGGTCATCATGGACACCGGCATCATCGCGGAGTCCCCGTTCCGCCTCCTGGCCGCGGGATGCGGTGACATCATCTCGAACCTCGCCGCCGTCAAGGACTGGGCGCTCGCGCGGAACCTTCGGAACGAATACTACTCGTCCTACGCGGCCGCGCTGAGCGAACTCGCCGCGCATCTCGTGATTGAGAACGCCTCGACGATCAAACCGCGACTCGAGGAGAGCGCGTGGTTCGTCTGCAAGGCCCTCGTGTCGAGTGGCGTAGCGATGTCCATCGTACCTCCACAGCGGGAACTGGCAGGAGGTGCGGGACGCCCTCCTCGTGATTGGCGCGCCCACGACCGCACGGTCGCTCGGCGTGACGGACGAAGAAGTCGTCCAGGCGCTTGTTCACGCGCACGAGATCAACAAGGAACGGTACACGATCCTCGGGGACGAGGGCCTGACGCTCGAAGCGGCGGAGCGTCTCGCGAAGATCACGAAGGTCATCTGAGCCGGCCGCACTCTTGGCTATCGGCCTCTGGTTTTCGCAGGACGTGAAATCGATCATGGGCGACGATGATCGCATCGGCCTGTGTGGCGGCATCAATCGATAGCCCATACTTCCGGAAGTACGCGCCGACGGCCTGCAATCCGTTGACGAGGGCGTCCCGGGCCTGGGTCAATCGAACCCAAGGGACGGCTCCCGTGCGATCGACGCGGATGGCATCGGAGAGATCGATGAGCCATGGCCGGCCTTCATAGACCAAGATGTTGAAGGCGCTGAGATCCGAGTGCACGACGCCAGACCGGGCGAGGGATCCGATCGCATCGAGGACCGCCTCCAAGAAGTCCTTCGGCGCATCGAGGCGGGTGTCATGAAGGCGAGGTGCGGGCCCGTCGGCGTCGCCCAGGTACCGCATCGACAACAGGTTCTCGACCCGTCGAGCAGGGGTGGGCACCGGGGCGCCACCCTTCCACGCCTGCCGCAGCATCTCGAATTCGTGGGCGGCGAGCCACGACATCGTGTCGACCTTGATCGGCCGTCCGCCGCGATGGGACGTCCGGTAGAGTCGATAGGCCTTCACCGCGAGCGGCGCGCCCTTGTACTCGCAGAGGTACACGTCGGCCTCCTTGCCTGCGCTGATCAGGCGACGGACCTCGGTCGCAAGGCCGGCGTCGAGGATCGCCTCCGCGGTCCCGCGGTATCCGCGTTCCCGCAGGTCGATCGTCCCGTGGTCGATGCGCCATTGGACGCTCGCGTCGAGCGTTGGATCGTTCGGCATGTCTCAAGTTCTTCGTTCGGGGCGTTCACAAGCAATCGCACGAACGCCGAGAGACCGAAATCCATCAGGCGGCTCCCAGCGCGACGCAAAATACAAAATGAGACATCATCGCGGGAACCTCCTGGTCCTACGGACCGAGACGACAAACCCTCTCCGGGGACATGAATCTACCGCCCGCGCGGGAGCCGTTTGGCGCGTCCCCGGCAGAGCCTTAAGTCGCCTGACGGCGTTATCACATCCAACCCATGGTCCCGATCACCCTCGTCGGAGAGGAGCAAGCTACGGTCGACCGCGAGTTCGTGTACCGCGGGCCAATGCCGGAGTGTCGACCGTGCCGGGTGAAGGGGGCGTGCCTGAACCAGGATCTGGGCCGACGGTATCGGATCATGAAGGTCCGCGACGTACGACACGAATGCCTGTTGAACCAGGGCCTGGCCCGCGTCGTCGAGGTGACTGCGGAACCGCCAGAATGCAGCGTGACGGAACGCACTGCCGTCGAAGGAGCCGTCCTGGCCTACGAGCGGATCGTGTGCGCGAACGCCGCATGCCCGAACTACCGGACCTGCCATCCCCTCGGCCTCGAGCCCGGTATGCGGGTTCGCATCCGCGAGGTGGGGCCGGAACTCGATTGTCCTCTCGGCTACTCCCTCGTCTCCGCGAAGGTCGCGTACAACGACTGAGGGACGTCCGATGAAGGCATCGCTCCCGAGGCGGATGACGCTCCACGCGATCGAGGCCGCGGTCCTCACCCGCGGTTACCAGCCGAAACGAGAGACCTTTGACCTCGTCGCGTTCAAGCCCCTGTACAATGGGAAGCGGTTCCACATGCGTCTCGAGACGCACGGGCTCGACCGGGTCCCGCGGGGGTCCGAGATCGACCTGCACGTCGATTTCATGCGGGAGGTGAAAGGCTTCCACGGATCGTCCACGGGATCTAGAGGAGATCCCGGCTGAACATCGTCCGGCCGCTCATGCGGAAGCCGATCTTCTTCCAGAACGCCGCGGCGCCCTCGTTCTTCGGGAACACCTCGAGGTCGACGCGGTCGATCCGCATCGCCTTCGCTTCATCGAGAAGCCGGGCCGCGAGGGCGCGCCCGACCCCCTTCAGACGCGTCGAGGGGTCGACGAAGAAATCCTGGATCACGAGGACCCGCCCGAGCTCCGCGGACGGGGCGTACACCGCGAGCGCGACGCCGACGATCTTCGTCTTTTCGCGGGCGACGAGGAGGACACCAGGGAAGCGATTCTTCATTTGCTGCTCGACAGCCCACGAGATCCGCTCGGGTTTCGGCTTGACTCCTTCCGACGTGTGATACGCGGCGATGAGGCGTTCGACGTCCGCTCGGTCCGTGGGGTTCGCGCGTTCGATGAGCGCCATCCGGGGGCGGGCACTGCCGCGAGGAACATAAGCATTTGGGCGTTGGTTTTCAGATTTGGTACCGAGGCTTCGGCGGCCCGCCGCGGGGCAGGTGTCTCGCCATCTCCTGAATGGTCCGACCGAGTCGCAGGCACTCGTCCCGCGATCGCACGAAGCCAGCGCGGCGCGGATCGATGGGACCCCCGACGAACGGATCGTCCGCGTATCGCGGGAAAAGGTGGACGTGAAGATGTGGGACCGTGTTGCCGTGGAGTTCGTAGTTCATCTTGATCGGCGAAAGGAAATTTGACAGAGCCTTCGCGGCGAGCATCACGTCTTCCCAGAACGCGCGCCGATCCCGCGGGGGCAGTTCGAACGGTTCGATGACGTGACGCTTCGCGATGACCGCCACGTATCCGGGCAACGGAGCCCGTCGCGGGGCCGCGACCCAAGTGACCGCGAGGGTCGCCACGACATCTCGGGGCCGGCCCGCCCGGCAGATCGGACATCCGGTTCGGGTGCGGCGTTTGGCCCACATCGAAGGAGTTCGCCAGACCGAGCCGAACCGCGGGTCGGGCACGAGGACCTCTAGAACAAGACGACGCGGACCTTCTGACCTTGCTCGAGCCGTTCGACCTCGGCGGGAATCTCGATGTATCCATCCGCGTGGGCCATGGACGTGATCGCGCTGCTCTCCTTGAACGCGGGAACCGCCTTGCCTTGCTCGATTCTGACGGTATGGAATTCCATGCGACCCGGAGTGCGGATAAGCGGGACCGCAAGGGGCGCCTCGACGATCGTCCTCGTGTCCGGAGGCAGGCGCGCCATCCGCCGCAGCATCGGGGCGAGGAGAACGTAGCAGTTACTCAGACACGAAGTCGGAAAACCCGGCATCCCGAGGACCGGCTTGCCATCCACGCGCGCGAGGGCCGTTGGCTTCCCGGGCTTCACCGCGATCCCGTGGAACAGCACGTCGCCCAAGGACCGCACCGCGTCGACGACGATGTCCTTCTCGCCCACGGAGGAGCCGCCGGAGCAGACGACGAGATCACTCGCGAGCCCCTTCCTCAATGCCGCGAGCAGAGGGCCCAGACGATCCGTCACGCGACCCAGATGGACCGGCTCGCCTCCGTTCTCGCGGACGACGCTCGCGATCGTGTTCGAGTTGATGT
The DNA here is from genome assembly GCA_005878325.1 of Methanobacteriota archaeon. GTDB lineage: Archaea > Thermoplasmatota > Thermoplasmata > RBG-16-68-12 > RBG-16-68-12 > RBG-16-68-12. The sequence continues at coordinate 14,802 of VBMR01000015.1, forward strand.
CGTACACCTGGCCCAGGCGGAGGCTCCTCCCGGGAGGGACCACTTCGTCCCCCGTCGCGAGGATGGACACGCGCGGCCTCGCGAACGTCCGCACTCGACCCCGGCCGATGGCCGCGAGCGCGCCGATCTTCGCGGGCGTGAGCCATTCGCCCGCACGGACGATGGTGGACCCGCGCCGGATATCCGATCCGCGGGCGGCAACATGATGTCCGCGGCGGACCGCCGCGAACACCTCCACGCGGTCGCCCTCCCGATCCGTGTCCTCGACCCGTACGACCGCATCCGCACCCGGAGGAAGGGTCGAACCCGTCGCGACCTCGGAACAAGTGCCCTTGATCACGCGCTTCTTCGGACGGCTGGCCGCCCGCAGCACTTCGAGCCTCCGGAGGAGCATGGGCCGGGACCGGGTCGCCCGGACCGTGTCGCGGGAGACGACCGCATACCCGTCCATCGCGGCGCGGTCCGCCGAAGGCACGTCGATCATCGCACGCACATCTTCGGCCGCGACCCGCCGGGATGCGTCGAGGATGGGCATGGTCTCCGTTCGCCGAATCGGCCGCACCAGATCGGTCGCGATCCGGAGGGCGTCTTCGAAGGGGATGAGATCCTTCAGCGGGCGCATTCCATGTCGACGCGACTCGGGTTCCCGGTGGCCCCTCGCGGAGGCCGCGGTCAACGGCTCATCACCCCGACCGCGTGGCCCAGCTCCGGGAGGATGAGTTTCTCCATCGCCAGGCGGCACGCGTCGGGCGATCCGGGGAGGCAGAACACGATCCGGCCATGGTACACGCCGGCCACCGCCGCGGAAAGCATCGCGGCACTGCCGATCGACGCGTAGGAGAGCGAGCGGAACAGCTCGCCGAATCCGGGGAGGATGCGTTCGAAGGTCGGCTGGAGGGCGGGGATCGTCACGTCCCTCGTTGCGACCCCGGTTCCGCCGTTCGTGACTATCGCCTCGCACGTCCAGGAGGCCTGTTCGACCGCGTCGAGGATCGACTTCGCTTCGTCCCGGACCAGGGCGTAGAAGAGGACCGAGTGACCGGCCTTCAAGAGCAGGTCCCGGACCAGCCGGCCCGATTCGTCCGTCTCCGATCGGCGGCTGTCGGAAACCGTAACCACCCCGCACTTGACCGATGTGGGGGCATGCTCCTTGTGTTTCTGCGGGACCGCCATCTCTGGCCATGAGAAAGACCGGGGTGAGGCTAAAAGTTCGCTTTTGCTTGCAACCTTAAACAAGGTTGCTTCGCCCTCTCGTGATGACGAAGGCTCCCTGGCCGACTACATCGCGAGGCCCAGGAACGGGACGACGCGGTCCGCGACCGCGGGATCGTCGAGCGATGCCGCGAACGCCGCGCGAGAGTCGAAGGGGCGGGCGCGGACGATCCGGGCCGCTCGCTTCATCCCGATCCCGGGGAGGGCGGAGAGGGCCGCGAGGGGCGCGCGGTTCACGTCGAGCGGATACTCGACCGCGGTGAGGGACCGTTGGCCGTGGCTCACGACGCGCACGTCGACGAACCGGTCCTTCGTCGTCTGGTACGGCAGGCCCACGAGGATCGGATAGGTCCCGATCTGACGACCGTAGGTGACCCGGCCGTCCTCCATCTCGAGGAACACGTCCCGCAGGACGGTCCCCTCCGGCACGACCCGAGAGAGCATCTCGTGGTCCACCGCGGTGCGCACCGCCTCCTTGAACTGGCGGAACTCCCGGTACAATCCGGTCGGCTCGAATTCCCTTCGGACCGGTCGGACCTGGCGGATGTTGATCCGTCGGATCCACAGGTCCTCGGTCAGGAGGCGCCGCAGGAATGCTAGATTCAGCTCGAACGTCTTCTTCGTCTCGCCATCCAGGCCCGCCACGAAGTTCAGGCCGGGGAGGAGGGTCGGCATGCCGTTCGCGCCGCGGGCTCGGCCGACCTCGTTCACCATGCGGACCGCCTCAAGGCATCCCTCCGCGTCGATGTTCAGGTTGTTCGCCTCGGTGACCGCGGGATCCGCGGACTCGAGGCCGAACGACAGCAGATTGCCCGGCGTCCCGAGGCGGACCAGGTCCCGCATCGCCGCCATCGCCTCCTCGGGGTGGGCGATCATCATCGCGGGATCCCCGTTGTCCGTGTGCAGGATCTTGAGATCCGGCGCCGCGGCCCGGATCCCCTCGAGCAGCGCTCGGATCGCAGGTCCGTTGATCCGCGGCGTCGCCGAGGACCCGAGTCCGATCGCCTGGTAGCTGAAGAAGTCGGCCTGGCCGCCGAGGCGGAAGTTCACCGCGCCGAGCTCCGCGAGCCGCCGGACCTCTGCAAGGATGCCGGACACCTCCCGGAACTTCGGCTTGCCGTACATCGGCTCGATGCAGAACGAGCATCCTTTGTTCACGTACCGCACGCACCCCTTCGAGGTGTCGAGCTCGACCGTGAGCGGATCGGGGAAGTCGGGGTGCTCCCGCACGACGTCCGCACCGAGGAGGGCCCAGCGGTCCCATTCCTCCATCGACTTGTCGCGGTGCGTCCACTCGCCGGTTGTCAGGTGGTCGTACACCGAGGCGTCGAGGTCTCGGAGGGCCACCCAGTCGAACGGCTCGACGAGGGATTCGTCGTAGTACCGGAACCGGGCGAGCGGGCCGCCGAAGACCCGGGGACCCTCGAAGGCGCTCGCATGGTGGACGATCTCGCGCTCGCTGATTGGCAGGCTCCGGAGATACTTGCCCGGGACGATCGGGCCGGAGATCAGGACGAGGAGGTCACCCTTCAGCGGGTGGCCTTTGCGGGCCCCGTCGATCGTGACGTACTCCCATGAGTGGCCCGCGTCTCGGATCGCACCCGCGACCCTATCGACCCAGCAGAGGAAGCGGGTTTAGTCTACTTCCCGCCCCACCGGCCGACGAACACAATCAAGACGATCATGAAGATCGTCAAGAACAATGCAGTCACAATGCCTACCACGAGACCCATCGCATCCTTGGGAGCGGTCAACGGCGCGTTCGCGACGGCCAGGCCGCCGAGGACCACATTACTCCAGACGAGCGCGATCACGAAACCGAACGCGGCCCCCAGAGAACTAGCAACCGTCTTTCGCACTTCCCCCATCGATACGCTCTTTGTCGCTGCCATATCAACCCTCGACCTAGGGACGCTGGCGTGGCAGATAAGGGCTACGGTTCGGGATGGACGGGCATCCCAGGAACCTTTAACCCCTGGCGGGCTCCCTGGCACGCCGGTCGAGGGAGGGTCCCTTGAAACGAATCGACGTGACGCTCCGCGATGTCGACACGGCCCTGCGGGTGGTCCGAGAGGTCGCCTGGCCCACGCCCACGGTCCCGTTCCCCGGGGCCGACGAAACGCTGTGGCTAAAACTGGAGAACCTGCAGCGATTGGGGGCATTCAAGATCCGCGGCGTGTGGAACCGCATCTCCCACATGACCGAGGCGGAACGGCGGCGCGGCGTGAGCACGATCAGCTCCGGGAATCATGGTCTGGCGGTGGCCTGGGCGGCCCGGCGCCTCGGCCTCTCCTGCCGAGTCCGTGTCCCGGAAGGGGCCGTGGGCCGGAAGGTGGAGGCGATCCGCGCGCAGGGAGCCGACGTCTCGCCGATCTCCCGCCAGGACCTCGTGGACGCCCATGAGAAGGAGGCCTGGAAGGCCTGGCCGTCCACCTTCGTCCACCCCTTCGCGCACCCGGCCACGATCGCGGGGCAAGGGACGATCGGCTTGGAGATCGTCCACGACCTCCCGGACGTCCGGACGCAACTCCCACCGGATCGATCGGCCGCGGACGATCGCGGACGGGATCGGCATCGGAATCATCCTACCACCGATGGCCGAGATCCTCGGCCGCATCCTGGATGGCGCCCTCCTCGTGACGGATGCGGAGATCCGCGTGGCGATGCGACGACTCGCCTTCGAAGCAAAGATCGTCGCCGAGCCGGCGGGAGCCGCGGCGTTCGCGGCTTGGACCCGCTATCGAGAAACGCTCACGCCGCCGGTCGTCGCCCTCGTATCCGGCGGGAACGTCGATCCAGGCCTCTTCGGGGAGGTTACGAAAGGATGAGGAGCCACGATCGCCTGGGCGGCGGGTCAGGCCAGACGTACTTGATCGGCGCGTCGAATGATCCCACCGCGGATCACAGACGCGTACACGCCCACATTGACTCCATGCTGCTTCGCTGCGGTCCTCAGGATGCCACCGTCCTGTGGCAAATCGCCCTGTGGCAGCGTCGTCATTACACAACGGGGACAGGGTCCGGTGACCCGGACGCGGACCTCTCGGCCGATGCCGAGGACCTTGCCGATCCACCCGTCCTCGATGAAGCCCTCGTCGCCTTCAACCGCATTCACAACGATGTTTGGCCGAAAGCGTCGCACCTCAAAGCGCCCTTCGGGGGAGAGCAGTCGTAGCCGATCCAAGGTCGCCGTCGTCAGGATGTGGAGGACCGCGGAATCGAAGAAGGTACGGGCGGGCATGGGCTCGTCTGTGATCTTCTCTCGTTGTGCAAGGCCCTCGATGTCCGGCCAGTATTCTTCGAGACTTGGCCGCTCCGGAGCAGCGGTCTTGAACTGGACCGGCCGATCCAGGAACTTGGATAGAAGGGGCGCCGCCTCGTCGCGATCGGAGGAGGTGAGTGTCCCGTCCGGACAGCTGATTCGCACCGGCGGCAGTGGTTTGCCGACTTCGGGCGCATCTAGGTAGGCGGCTCGGAAGTCGAACATCCTCGCCCATTTTCTCGGGTTCTTCGCGCTCACGACTTTTCCAGTGGCCGGGTCGAGTAGCGCGTAGGCGCGGTCGCCCAGGACGCCGCGTTCTGTGATCTCCACCCCATTGAGCTCCTCGCCCATCATCGACTTTACCGGATATCGCCACAGGGAAACCACGGACCCAACGGCGCCTTCTGCAGAGGGCACGAACCCCGTTCCTCACCCAACGAATCTCGGGATTGCTGAAAAGGATGTCGACGACCGAGGTCCATTTGCAATCTGAACGGGAGAGATAGCCCGAATCCCCGCGGGCCTATTTCCCCGCGATCATCGTGGTCGCGGAGCCGGCGGGCGGCCGCTGCGTTCGCGACCTGCACCCGGTATCCAGACGCGCTCATGCCGGCGGTCGTCGACTTCGTCTCCGGAGGAACGTGGACCCCAGCCTCTTCGCGGAAGTGACGCGAGGATGAGGGGCACTCAGGGACGGAACGGACCGGACATCCGCCGGTCGCTTACCCTGA
>VBMR01000231.1 GCA_005878325.1 Methanobacteriota archaeon
CGGAAGTCACCTACGCGCGGACGAAACGGTTCTGGGACTGATCCGCGGTCCCGGTCACCCGCCCTCGGGCCCGAATGTCTCACCACGGAAACCCAGGACGATACGTTTATCGAACCCCGGCCAGTCGTTCGGGTGGAACCGTTGTGAGCGAACCGCTACAGTGCCAGGTCTGCGGGGCCCTGAACCCCGCCGATTCGACTTCCTGCGGCGCGTGTGGAGTGGCCATCGGCGACGCCGCGAGCAAGGCGAAGATCGACGCCCTGTTGGACGACCTCCTCGACATGTCGGCTGGTCCGGCAGCGGACGTCGGCCCGCCGCCCGTCGTCGAAGAGGCGCCCGATGTCGACGAGGCCGTGGCCGAAGAGCTGTTCGACTCCCTCCTCGTGGAAATCCAGCCGAAGCCCGGGGCACCCGCGAAAGCCGAAACGTCCACGGCGGAAACCGAGGTCGCGGACGTCTCGGAGGACACGACAGCCGAAGAGGTCCTGGAACCCGCCGAACCGACCCCTCTCGAAGCGGTCGAGCGCATCCCGATCGTCGCGAGCCCCGGCGACGCGGAGAGCGGCAAGCTCCTGCGGGTCTCCGGCCGCATGTTCGACCTCGTGACCTTCGGATGCGGCGCCGCCCTCGTCGCCGTCTTCGCCGGATTCCGGATGTATGAAAGTCCGTTCAGCAACCCGCTCCCGACGGCCCTCTTCGGGGGCATCGCGGCGGGAGGCATGGTCGCGGCCCTCATCCTCTTCCACGTATCGAACAGCGAGGTCGTACAGGGCGACCGGCTCGTGAAGCAGGGACGGTACGAGGAGGCCCTCCGGCACTACGAGCGCGCGATCCGGATGGTCCGACGGCCCTCGTACGCGTGGACGTCCCGCGGCGTCGCGCTGAAGTACCTCGGCCGTCTCGACGACGCGCTCCGCTGCCACGAGAACGCGATCCGCCTGGATCCCGAAAACGAGGTCGCCTGGTGCAACCTCGGGACCGTCTACTTCAAGAAAGGGGAGCTGGGCAAGGCGATCGAGTGCTACGACAAGGCGATCCACCTGCGGCCCAAGTATGCGATCGCCTGGAACAACAAAGGCGTCGTCCTGTCGCGGATGAACCAGTTCGCGGAGGCGGACCGCTGCCACGCGAAGGCGACGGCCCTGCGGCCGGAGTACGTGGCCGCCTGGCTGAACCGCGGCGAAGTGCTCGCGCGCCTCGGGGCGCAGGAGGAGGCGCAGCGGTGCCTCGAGAAGGCCCGGTCCATCTCCCGAGGAGCCTCCGCGTGACGGCCGAGCCACCCACCACCGATTTCATCCGTCGGCTCCGCGCGGACTCGTCTTACCTCAGCGTTCCGGTGAACAGAATCCGTGTCAGCCCGGTGATTTGGACCTGATCTCCGACTGGAAAGGAGGCCGTGCTGATCAGGAGGCGGTCGCCGACGAGCACAGACGTTCCGTTCCCGGTGCTGAAGAAGGCGGCTCGGTCCGTCGAGTAGTTCAGGAGCGAAAACGCCTTCGGCGGGAACACCAGTGTGCCACTGGAGCTGAAGATTGCCAGCTTCGCTTCGGATGTCGCCAATTGACGAGGGGAGGAAAAGATCACCAGGATCCAGTTCGTCCCGTCCGATGACACACCGATCGAGATGCCCATGGGAAGCGGCCCAGACGCGGTCAGCGTAACGGCCAACACCTGGCGATCGCAAACGGTCACATTTTCCTGATCCGCGCCTTGGGACACCGTTTCCAGGAGGAACGAAGCACAGGTCGGACCGGTCCACCGATGAGCGGTCGCTATGGGAGTTGACGTGCAAGAGGTCGTCGGGCAATCG
>VBMR01000232.1 GCA_005878325.1 Methanobacteriota archaeon
AAGGACGAGATCATGATCCTGTACGGGGACAAGGAGATCACCGAAGCGGCCCGCGCGTTCCACGCCCCCCACTACTTCACGTCCGCGAAGACGGGCGAGAACGTCGACGCGATCTTCCGCCGCCTCGGAGCGATGATCCTCCAGAAGGACGGCATTACCGTCCCGGTGTGAACTGCGACCTGGGGAGCCGGCCCGGGTTCCCGTTTAGAAGTTGCGAGCTTGGCATCATCCGCGGCGCGGGGGACTCACCGCGGGAACAGGACCCGGTAGAAGATTACGCCGAATCCGAAGAGGGTGAAGCCGGTGGAGACCAGCCAGAGCCACAACAGGAGGCGGGCCCGCCGGGCCGGATCCTCCCATCGGGCCCCGAGGCGGGCGATCATGTCGCCTTGAACCGCTTGAGTCGCATGAAATTGTCCCGCTCCATCTCCTCGAGCCGCTGGCGGATGAAGGCCTCGGTCGCCTTCAGCTCCGGGATCACGCGGTACTCGAGGGCATTGACCCGGCGTTTCACCTTCTCGATCTCCTCGATGAGGCGGCGCATCGTGGTCTCGATTTCCGCCGCGGTGATGACGTCCTCGACGAGGTTCTCGTACGCCTCCGCGGCCTCGTCGATCCGCGGGCTCGTCCCGACGATCCCGTAGCCTCGCTGATCGATCGTCTTCCGGACCGCCTTCGCGTCGATCTTCGGGACGATGATCCCCATCACGTTCTTCGTCTTCAGCTCCAGGGTGGGCGTCTCGGTCAGGGCGAGGGCCGCCGACTTGACCCCGATCGAACCCTCGATCGCCCGGGCGATCGCGATCCGCGCCTCCGCGACTCGGTACTTTTCGACGAGGTTCGATCGGACCGCCTTGGCCCGCTCCAGGACGCGAAAGAACTCGACGATCAGGGCGTCCTGCTTGAGCTTCAGCAGTTTATGTCCCCGTTCCGCGACGCGGCGGGTCTTTCGCAACTGGAGGAGGACGGACCGCGTGGGCTTGTACTGGACGAGGACCATCTACGCCGCGACCTTCGATGCCGGGGCGGCGCCGGAGGCGCGGTGGGCCGGGTGATATTTGTCGAGCGTCTTCCGATCGATCTTCGTGAGCCACGCCTCCTCAAGGGTCGCCAGGAGCCGCCAGCCGATTTCGAGCGTCTGCTCGATCGTCCGGTCCTCCTCGGATCCCTGCCGAATGAATTCCTGCTCGAAGCGGTCGGCGAATTCGAGCATCTTGCGGTCTCGATCGGACAAGGCCTCCTTCCCGACGATCGCGACGAGGCCGCGCACGTCCTTGCCTTCCGCGTATGCCGCGTAGAGCTGGTCGGCCACCGGCTTGTGGTCCTCTCGGGTCCGGTCCTTCCCGATCCCGGCGTCCATCAGGCGGGAGAGCGAGGGCAGCGGGTCGATGGGCGGATAGATCGCCTTGCGGTGCAGATCCCGCGCCACAGCGATCTGGCCTTCCGTGATGTAGCCGGTCAGGTCCGCGATCGGATGGGTCCAGTCGTCATCGGGAATCGCCATGATCGGGATCTGGGTGATGCTCCCCTTCCTCCCGTGAATCCGGCCCGCCCGCTCGTACATGGTCGCGAGATCCGTATACGTGTACCCCGGGTAGCCGCGGCGCCCCGGCACTTCTTCCCTCGCGGCCCCGATCTGGCGAAGGGCTTCCGCGTAGTTCGTCATGTCCGTCATGATGACCAGGATGTGCATGCCGACCTCGTATGCGAGGTACTCCGCGGCGGTCAGGGCCATCCGCGGCGTGATCAGTCTTTCCACCGCGGGGTCGTCTGCCAGATTGAGGAACAGGACCGCTCGCCGCAGGGCGCCCGTGCGCTCGAAGTCGTCCATGAACACGCGGGCCTCCTCGTGCGTGATGCCCATGGCGGCGAACACGACGCCGAACGGTTCTTTCGTCCCCAAGACCTTCGCCTGTCGGGCGATCTGCAAGGCGACCTCGTTGTGGGGCAGTCCCGCGCCCGAGAACAGGGGGAGCTTCTGTCCCCGGACGAGCGTGTTGAGCCCGTCGATCGTCGAGATGCCCGTCTGGATGAATTCGGCCGGGTGCTCGCGAGAATACGGGTTGATCGCGGCGCCCGTGATCTCGACCCGCTTCTCGGGGACGATCGCCGGCCCGCCGTCGATGGGCTCCCCGGCCCCGCTCAGGATTCGTCCGAGCATGTCGCGGGAAACGTTCAGCTTGATCGTCTCGCCAAGGAACTTGACCGTCGACTGACGGTCGATCCCTGCGGTCCCTTCGAACACTTGGACGACGACAATGTCCTTCGCCGAGTCGAGGACCTGGCCGCGCTTCCGGGAACCATCCGGAAGACCGACCTC
>VBMR01000233.1 GCA_005878325.1 Methanobacteriota archaeon
AGGCCCTCCTCAAACTTCTCCAGAAGACGTCCCTCTGACTCATTCCGTGATCGCGCGGGTGATCTGGAACCGTCCATTGTTCCGGATGAGGGCGTAATAGCCCTGTTCGTGCCTCGCGCGGCGCATCTTCACGCACCGGAGGCGCAACTGGACGTCCGTCTCGCCCTTCTCGAAATGTCGCAGGACGAGGATGCCGTCCGCAAGGAACTCCTCGTCGAAGGCGGACAGCCGCCCATGGTCCCCCGTCGGGACCTCGGAGATCAGGAAGCACGTCACCCGCAGGGACTTG
>VBMR01000234.1 GCA_005878325.1 Methanobacteriota archaeon
GGAGGTCCTCCTGGCTCTCCTCGAGGGAGATGTACAGGGCCTTGGATCCGGCCTTCGCGTTCTCGTAGAGGATGGAGAAGGTCAGGCCCGTCTTCATTGTGCCCGGCGTGCCGGCGATGAGGACGATGGATCCGCGGGGGATGCCCCCGCCGAGGGCCTCATCGAATCCCTCCACGTACGTCTTGAGGCGGTCCATAGCCGACCGCCGAACGAGTCGGATTTCGCTATAAAGGGGTGCCGCGGAGATTATCATTATCAGGAGGCCAGGACCTTGATTCGGGGCCCCCACCGGAAGGTTCATGGGGTCGGGCGACCTACCTCTAAACAGAGGTAGAACGAGGGCGGTTCCATGCGGATCGGGTGTGGCCTCCGGGTGCGTCGAATCGACGGAAACGAGTACCTGTACTTCTGGCACTACGAGCGGGAAGGGGGCCGAAGCGTACGCCGCGAGGACTACGTCGGGCCCGCGCGAGACACGGGATCGAGGCGAGATGCGACGCGAAAGCTCCTCACCTACCATCGGCGGGTGCAGCAAGACCTCGTGGGCCGCATCGCGCGGCTCGAGCGGAGCGTGTAAGACCTGGCCCTCGAGGCGATCCCCCAGGCCGTCTGGTTCTTCCTCCCGGCCTTCGCCGCGAACCCGACCGCGGTCCTGTTCGGCGGCGGCACGCCGATCGACTTCGGACGGACCTTGCGGGACGGCGAGCGGATGCTCGGGGATGGCAAGACCTGGCGGGGCCTCGTCGGGGGGACGGCGAGCGGCGCCGTCCTCGGTTTGCTCCTCTCCGCGCCCTTCCTTCTCCTTTCGCGCGACTCGACCTGGTCCTTTGGGAAGTCTCCGGTAGAGGCCTTCGGAGTGTCCGCGGTCCTCGCCCTCGGGGCGCTCCTGGGAGACATGGGCGGCGCGTTCCTCAAGCGACGGATGCACATGGCCCGCGGGACGAAGGCGCGGGGCCTGGACCAGTACGACTTCGTGACCGGCGCCCTCTTGCTGAGCGTCACGATTCGGGACTGGTCGGTCCCTCGATTCTTCTCCGGAGACGCGCTCCTCGGTCTCCTCGCCATCATCGTTATTACGCCCGCCCTACATCGGGCCGTGAACCTCGTCGGTTATCGGATGGGGAAGAAGCATGAGCCCTGGTGAGATCGACCGCGCGCGGTTCATCGCCTCCTTGAAGGAGGCCGGGGCGCTGCAGTTCGGGACCTTCACCCTGGCCTCGGGCAAGACCTCCTCGTACTACGTGGACATCAAGAAGGCGGTCACCCGGCCGGACCTGCTGCGGACGATCGCCGAGGGGATCGCGCCGCACGCGCGGGACGCGGACCGGATCGCGGGCGTCGAGCTCGGCGCCATCCCGATCGCGGCCCGGCGGCACGTTGCGGGGCGCGATCGAACGCCTTCGAGGCCATGGGGCCGTCATCGAGGACTGCGTCTGCGTCGTGGACCGCGAAGAAGGCGGCAAGATGCTCCTCGCGGAGATTGGGGTACGGCTCCACGCCCTCCTTTCCGCGAAAGACCTCCTGTCCGCGACGTAGCGAGGGCTCGGACACTTTCGGCCATCTCTCCCCCGAAATGATACATACCTCTCCCTTTCGTCTCCGGCCAATGGATTCGATCCAGGTTTTGCCGGAGTCCCAGGTCGGGGCGCCCAAGCCCCTGACGGTCTCCCAGCTCGCGCATCTCCTGCGGGACACCGTCCGCGGGAATCCGCTCCTGGCGCGCGTCCTCGTGCGGGGCGAGGTGAGCAATCTGCAGGCCGCTCCTGCCGGGCACGTCTTCTTCACGTTGAAGGATGCGGACTCCCAGATCTCGTGTACCCTGTTCCGCGAGGACGCCGAGCTCCTCGGCTTCGACCTCGACGATGGCATGGATGTCACCGCGTCGGGCGATGTGGACGTCTTCCCGCGGCGCGGGTCCGTGCAGCTCGTCGTGCGCGCCGCGACGCCCGCCGGGGTCGGCGCCTTCTGGGCCGCGTATCAGCGGACCCGGAAGAAGCTGGCTGCAGAGGGCCTGTTCGATTCCGCGCGGAAGCGGTCGCTCCCGCGGTTCCCGCGGACGATCGGGGTCGTCACGTCGGAGATCGGCGCGGTCGTGCATGACATCGTGACGATCCTGCGCCGCCGTTTCCCTTCGGCCCACGTGATCGTTTCGCCGGCTCTGGTCCAGGGACCCGGGGCGCCTGCGAGCCTGCGGCGCGCCCTCGCGGTCGTCGCGGACCGCGTGGACGTCGTGATCGTCGCCCGCGGGGGCGGCTCCCTCGAGGATCTCTGGTGCTTCAACGACGAAGGCCTGGCGCGGACCGTGGCGGCGTGTCGCGTCCCGGTTGTGAGTGCGATCGGGCACGAGACGGACGTCACGATCGTGGACTTCGTCGCAGACGTGCGCGCCGCGACTCCGAGCGCGGCCGCGGAGTTGGTCTCTCCGGACCGCGAGGAACTGGAGGTCCAGGTCGATGGTGCCGGCGAGACGCTCGTCCGGCAGATTCGTCAGGTCCTCCGGTCTGCCCAGGAGGGGATTCAGGGGCTCGGGGAGCAGATATCGCCTCGGGGTCTCCGTCGTGGGCTCGATGAGAATCGCGACCGCCTCGAACGGATACGTGCGGCGCTTTGGGTGGCCGGACCGCGCGAGATGGCGCGTCATCGGGATCGACTCGACGGCTTCGGTCAACGGTTGGATGTCCTCAGTCCGCTCGCGACGTTGCGGCGCGGGTATGCCATTGCGGAACGGGAGGACGGACGCATTGTTGCGCGTGCCGCAGAGGTCGACACCGGAGAAGGCCTCGCGGTTCGCTTCCAAGATGGGCGGATTCATGTCGTCGTGGACCAAGAACAGGAAGAGCTATGAGCGAAGAACCGACGTTCGAGGAGACCCTCGCGGAGCTCGAGGAGAAAGTGGACGCCCTTTCCCGCGGCGACTTGCCGCTCGATCGCGCGCTTGCGGTTTTCGAGGAGGGCCTCACTTTGTTCCGCCGTTGCCGTGCGATCCTCGCGGACTCGGAGCAGCGCGTGACGAAGCTCATCGCGACCGCGGAAGGTCTCTCGGAAGAACCGTTTCCCGTCGAATGACCGCGTTCTCGTCAAACGTCCGCGGCGCCCTCGTCGGTGGGTGCCTCCTCGATGATCCGCCACGGGTTCTTGTAGCCGACCCCGCCGCGAGCCTTGCTCCGACTCTCCCCCGCCGACTTGTAATCCTCCTGGATCGCGATCGCTCGCTCGGGCATGCTCTGGATTGAGAGATCGGACAGGTCCTTGCACATCGCGAACAGCTTGTCCTCCGTGTAGCCGAAGGGTGCGAGGAGCGTCTGGCCGGAGCGGGCCAGGAGCTTGATGTACTCCCACGCGTCCGGCTCCTCGTCCCCCTGGAGGAACTCCGCGACGCGCACCTTCCGTTCCGAGTCGCGGGCGCGGGCGTCCATCAGGACGTACCGCACGGATTCGCCCGGCTCCACAGGGAAGCCGCGCTTCTCCATCTGCTTCAGCGCCGCGGCGGTCGCCGTGAGGACGACGTACTCCGGGAGGGCGCGGGACACGCTCTTCGTG
>VBMR01000016.1 GCA_005878325.1 Methanobacteriota archaeon
GATCCCGATGCGGCCGCCATCGAGAGTGGCCATCGCGATCGTGAAGCCCTTGTGCAATTCTCCCAGAAGATTCTCCTTCGGAATCCGCATGTGATCGAAGCCCAAGGAGACCGTGTCGCTCGCGCGGATTCCCATCTTGTCCTCCTTCTTGAGGACGGAGAACCCGTCCGCGTCGGTCGGGATGATGAACGCGGAAATCTCGTGCTTTTTTTGTCCCGTGCGTGCGTATCCGATCACGACCCTCGCGACGGAGGCATTCGTGGCGAAGGACTTCGTCCCGTTGAGGACCCATTCGTCCCCCTCGAGTTCCGCCGTCGTCCGCATGGCAGCCGCGTCCGATCCGCTTCCGGGTTCCGTGAGCGCATAGGCCCCGATCCATTCGCCGCGGGCCACGGGCACCAGGTACTTGCGCATCTGTTCCTCGTTCCCGAATCGGAGGAGGGGCTCGCACACGAGACCGTTGCACACGGCGGCGATGACGCCGGCGCTCGCGTCGCCCCGCGATAGCTCCTCGATCGTGATCGCGTAGGAGATGCTGTCGAGGCCCGACCCGCCGTACTTCTCCGGGACGAAGACCCCGAAGAGGCCGAGTTCCCCCATCTTTTTCGCCCACGCATGCGGGAACTCCTGGCTGTCGTCGAAGGCGCGGGAGTGCGGGATGACCTCCTGTTCCACGAAGCCGCGGACCGATCTCCGGGTCATCTCCTGCGTTTCGGTGAGGGCGAAGTCCATTGGATTCGTCGAAGGGTCTCCTGCCGGATAAATCCGCGGTCCGAACCTTGATGTTCCTCCGCCCCTTCCGTGGGCCCGTGCCTTTGGTCCTCGAGCCGTTGCAGAGCGCAGAGGCCCACGCCTTCTGGCGGGTCTTCCTCTCCGGGCGAGGTGACTTGCCGACGAAGGACCTGACGGTCCACCTCGACCGGTTCCTGTCGTTGCCGCCGGAGGAACAGCGGGCGCATTTCGCCGCGAAGAAGGACGGCCGGATCATCGGCACGGTCCGTCTCGGGTCTGCGGAGATCTCCGGGTTCTCGATGGATCCGCACCACACGGACGACGCGGCCGCGGTGCTGCTCAAGGCCATGGACCTCCTCCGGGCGCGTGGTGCGACGGGGATCATCGGCCACTTCGAGGACCGGTACGAGACCGCGTTCGCATCCCTTGGGTTCCGCCGCACATTCGCCCGGATGCGGATGGAGGCGCCGACGAAGCGGTGGCCGCCGCGGGACCTCCTGTTGCAGCCACCGGAGGAGGACGAGGTCCTCGGCCTGACGGCCTTCCTCCAGGACGTGTACGAGGGCCACATCGAGCAGCAATACGGCATGCATGTGGGATCGGAAGAGGAGTGGCGGGGCTATGTCACGGGTCTCCTGAAGGGCGATTCGGGACGGTTCATGCCGGACGCGTCCTACGTTGTCCTCGAGGCGGACCGCATCGTCGCGGCGATCCTGGTCACGCACTGGATGGGGACTCCCCTCGTCGCGGAACTCGGCGTCGCGAAGGACCGTCGCGGACGAGGCTTCGGCCGCGGGCTCGTCGAAGCATCGATGGGCCGGCTCGCGGGCCTCGACGAGCCGCGGATCGGGTTGTACGTCACCCTCGGAAACGATCCCGCGATCGCACTGTACCGGTCCCTGGGCTTCGACCAAGTCGGTGGGCAATCGGTGACGGCTCGCCTCGAAGCGTGAACTATTGGCGGAATGGATCGCGGCCCTTCAGGCCGCGGGGAAGCTGACCGTGTGGCCCTCCGCCTGCCGACGGGTCTTCGCGGGGGCACGGATCCGGAATCCCTTGCCGCGGGCGTAGCGCTCCATGATGCGCAGGATGTACCGGCCCCCGACCTGGGCCGTCAGGACGACCAAGGCCTTCAGGGGCATCGGGAGCTCCGTGAGGCGCCACAGGTCCGTGTCGATTTCCAGGAGGATGTGCCTCCACGCGCGGTAGGCGACGTTGAATCGGGCCTCGTCGATCATCTTGTCGAGCTCGTAGAACTCTTCCCCGCGGAGGACGCCGATCGGCACGAAGGTCAAGGGGGCGGTCACGAAATGTCCCTTCGGGATCTGCTCCATCCGATCGATCAGGTCGACCGTCATCCACGCGTCCTCCGGCGTCTCGCCGGGCAGGCCGAGGATGATCGTGTAGGCCGGGTACCAGTAGTTGCGATTCAGGATCTCCGTGCCCCGCACGACGAGGTCCGGCCATTCCTCCGCCGTGAAGGGTGCGGCCTTCCGGTGGAGCACCGCCCGGGAGAGCTTGGGACTTCCCGTCTCGATCCCGCTCTGGATGCCGATCCACTTTCGCGGGCCGCCGCGGACGATCCGGGTGAGGTCCTCGATCATCCCCGGGTTCGACACGGCCGCGCTGACCGTCCCGTGGGTCGGATAACAGTGCGTGACCCCCGGCTGCTCCATGACGAAGCGGAACAGCTCTTTCACGGCGTCCTCGTTCGGCTCCATCGTCCTCCAGTTTTCGAGTCGGTAGAGGAAGATGTCGTCCGAGTGGAGTTGGATCGACGACTGGCCGTTCTGGGCGTTCATCGCGACCTCATCGGCGATGTAGTCCAAGGGGAAGTACCGCGGGCGGCGGAGCGTGACTTCGCAGAACTCGCAGCCGCGACCGCAGCCGCGCATCACCTCGTTCATCGCGTGCATCGTCGGACCGAGGATCTTCGGGATCTGTTCGACGGAAGGCGCCGTGGCGTTCGTGAAGCGCATGACGGGTGGGGCGTCGTCGCGGGCCACGCGGTCGAAGATCTCCGGGACCAGGTGGTCCACCTCGCCGTGGACGATGTGATCGATCCCGAGAGACTGCTGCATCCCCTCGCGGTAATCGAAGTGCCATGCACCCGGTCCGCCGAGGATCACTTTGTACTTGCGGCCCGGCCTCTGGAGCGCATGGGCCAGTTCCAGGAACTTCGCCTTCGTGTACGGCGTCAGGACACCGCCCATCGTGAAGGACATGCTCACGGGCCCCAATCCCAGGGGGTCCATCGAATGAAGGCCCACGACCTCGGTGTCGTCCCCGATGTACTCCTCGATGTTCCGGGGGTCCGCAATCGTGACGGAATCCCGCCCGTGGGCCTGTACGAGCGACGCTTCAATCTTGCGGAGACCGTACGGCACCCTGATCGGCCGCCCCTCTCCATCGGAGGGCGGGGGATTCGCGAGGATCCGGAACGCGAGGCGGGATTGCCAGTGATCCGTCGGGATGCAACTGAAGAACGTAGCGAGAGGGACGTTTCGATAGTCCGTCATCAGAGTGTAGTCCGCCGCGAGCACATACTTTGCGATTGCACTCCCTCCCCGGGGCAATTGGGCCCGCGCCTGTCATCCCTGCCATCGAGCGCGCGGGGCCGGAATGAACAAGTCCCGTTAGATATAGGTTCCGACGGCCGGTCGAACCTTCCCCAAACTGGGGCTCGGCAAAAAGATTATCTCCCCGGTGCTTTCGGACCTATCCGCAGGGCTTCCGATGGTCGAATTGGACCAACAAGCGCCCGACTTCACGATGCTGAGCGACGAGGCGAAGCCCGTGACCTTGTCGAAGGAATTGGGGCAAGGTCCCGTGATTTTGTCCTTCTACGTGTTCGACTTTACACCCACGTGCCAGGGACAGTTGTGCGCGCTGCGGGACTCCCTCGGCGACTTGCAGGCGATCGGGGCGAAGGTGTTCGGCATCAGCACGGACAGCCACCACAGCCATCGGATCTTCAAGGAGCAGAACCGGATCAACTACCCTCTCTTGAGCGACTGGAACCGGACCGTGAGCCAAGCGTATGGCGTGCAATACGACCGCTTCGGTTCCTTCGGCTTGCGGGGTGTCGCGAAACGTTCCGTGTTCATCCTGGATCGCTCCGGCCTCGTCCGGTACAAGTGGGTCACCGAGGACCCCAAGGTGCCGCCGGACCACGCGAGAGTCCTCGCGGAAGTCAAGAAACTGGCGCGCTGAAGCCGAGCGACGCGCGGGCCTCGTCCGCATCGCGGATCATCGGTGCGGCGGCCGGTGGTCGATCGGATCCGCGGGCGCAACCCGTGTTCACGAGGACGACCCGGTCTTCCGGGGTGATGACGCCCTCGTCGAAGAGACGTCGGAGTCCTGCAAAGGTCGCCGCGCCTTCAAGGCACGCGCTGATCCCTTCGAAGACCGCGAGGTTCTGGGCGGAGACGCGCATCGCATCATCCGACACCGCGACCGCCGCGCCGCGGGTCTCCCGGATCGCCCTCAGCACGATGCGGTCCGCGAGCGTCGTGGCGACCCGAAGGCCGGCCGCCGCCGTCTGCGGATTCGGCCAAGGTTCGATGTGCTCCTTTCCCTCCTTCCAGGCCCTCACGAGGGGCGCGCAACCGTCCGCCTGGATGACCCCGAAGCGGGGCCACGGCGCGTCGGCCCACCCCAGGTCCCGAAGTTCGTGGAGGGCCTTCCACATCCCGACGACGCCGGTCCCGCCTCCCGTCGGGAACAGGATCCAATCCGGGAAGCCGTTCAACGCCTCCCAGATCTCGAAGAGCATCGTCTTCTTGCCCTCGACGCGGTACGGCTCTCGCAACGTCGCGAGGTTGAAGGAACCGGATGACCGCGCGAGCTCCTGAGCGATGCGCCCCGCGTCGACGATGTCCCCGTCGACGTGGAGGAGGTGGGCGCCGAAGCCGGTCGTCTCCCGCGCCGCGTCCTCCGGACCGTCCCGCGCCAGGAGGACGGTCGATTCGATTCCATACGCGGCCGCGTACGCCGCGAATGCGGCCCCTGCGTTTCCGGCGGTCGGGACGACGAGGTCCTTCGCTCCGAGGGCCTGGGCCATCGGGACCGCGACCGCCATGCCGCGCGCCTTGAATGTCCCGGTCGGATTGCGTCCCTCATCCTTCACGTACAGAGCCGCGAGTTTCAGACCTGCCACGCGTCCGCCGGATCCGAGGCGAGCCAGGCGAATCAACGGGGTCCCGCCCTCGCCGCGGGAGCGAATCTTCGATTCGTCGAGGGGCAGCAACGGCGCGTATCGCCAGAGGTCATTCCGCGGGAGCAATCGGTCTCTTCCCAACCCGTCCCACTCGTAGCGCGCGAACAGGGGGCCGCCACAATCGCAGGTATTCATCAGCCGGACGTCGTGTCGTTTCGAGCACGCGGTGCACTCGAGGTACGCGGGCCGCACGTGTGGGGATAGGGTTTGTCCCGCGATGACTTTATCCTCCGAGGGCGTGTCCGATGCCTGCACATGGCAGCCATCCCACGCCCGGCGGAGATCCGCGAAGCGTACGGTCGAATGGTTGACGCGATGCACGCCCGCGAGAGAGTCCTCGTCGCGTTCTCCGGAGGCGTCGACAGCGGCTTGGTCGCACGGATCGCCCACGATGCCCTCGGCGACGATGCGCTCGCGGTCCTGGCGGAAGCGGAATCCCTGTCGCGACGCGAGTTCGACGAGGCCGTTTCGGAGGCCGCGGAAATCGGGATTCGCCTCCGGACGGTCGCGGTCTCCGAGCTGTCGAACGATCGATACGTCGCGAACCCGACGAACCGGTGTTACTTCTGCCGGACGGAGCTCGGTGCCGCCCTGAAGCCGATCGCGGCGGAGACCGGCTCCCGCGCGATCGCGGATGGAGTGAACGTGTCCGACCTGGGGGATCACCGTCCCGGCATCCAGGCGATGAACGAGGCCGGGTTCTGGCATCCCCTCGTGGAGTTCGGATTCCGAAAAGAGGATGTGCGGGCCCTCGCTCGGGACCTCGGCCTCAGCTTCCACGCGAAGCCGAGCAACGCCTGCCTGTCCTCTCGAATCGCGTACGGGGAAGTGATCACGGTGGACAAGCTACGACGGGTCGAATCGGCCGAGGAAGCCATCCGCGACCTCGGCTTCGCGGTCGTCCTGGTCCGGGCACATGAAGGACTCGCGCGCATCGAGGTTCCGAAGGACGACGTTCCTCGGATTGTCGAACCCGCCATGGCGGCGAAGGTCGCGGCGGCCGTCCGGGCCGCGGGCTTCGTCTACGTCACGATCGACCTGCTGGGCTACCGCAGCGGGTCCATGAACGAGGGCCTCTGACCGGTGCGGATCCCTTGCCGTGAAGTGTTAAATATTACGCCGTTATCGACAGATCTGAATCTGGCTGAGCAGAGCCGGGGAGCGATTGGCCGTGGCCTCGAACGTCGGTGTGATTCCAAGCTTGATCATCGGTCTTCGGGAGGGGATCGAGGCCGCGCTGGTGATCGGAATCTTCCTCGGCTACCTGGCCAAGATTGAACGTCCGGACCTACGCCGGCACGTGTATGTCGGCACCGTCTCCGCGGGATTCGCCAGCGCGGGCATCGCGGGCGTCCTGTTCGCCATGTCCATCCGCCTCGCCGGGCCCGGCGAGCTCCTGTTCGAAGGCATCGCGATGCTCGTTGCGGTCGCGGTGATCACTTCGATGGTCCTCTGGATGATGAAGGCGTCCCGAAGCATCAAGATCCACGTCCAGCACAAGATTGACGCTGCGTTGAGCGACCGCCGCGCATTCAGCCTCTCGTTGCTCGCGTTTATCGTCGTGCTGCGCGAAGGAATTGAGACTGCCCTCCTCGTGTTCGGCGTCGGCGAGCTGACTTCTCTCATCGAAGCCGTGATCGGAATCGGCCTCGGTCTCTTGGTGGCGGGGATCATCGGCGTCGGGATCGTCCGGGTCTCATGGCGACTCAACCTGAAGCGGTTCTTCCAAGTCACCGGCGTGTTCCTCGTCATCATCGCCGCGGGGCTCTTCGCTCACGCCGTCCACGAACTCCAAGAGGCCTCCGGGTCCAGTTTCGCCGCGATGCCCTTGTACGATCTCAGTGTGGCGTTCCCCCACAACGAATCGAACCCGGTGGGGTATCTCCTTCGAGGCATCGTGGGATACAGTGCGAACCCCACGGTCCTCGAGGCAGCCGCTTACTTGGCGTACTGGATCGTGCTGATCCTCGTGTACCTCGGAATCCGTTCCGGCCGAATTGCAATCATTTCGGACCCCCTGCGGCGTGCGTGGCATGGACTCGTGGGTCGGGGACGCGAGCCCAACGTCGGCGCTCAGTGACACGTTACAGCCGATCGGAATCCGCGGCGTCTTACGGAGAAATCTTGATGACCTTCGTGGGGCAGGCGGTCTCGCACGCCATGCAATCGATGCAGTCGTTCTCCCGGATCATGTCAGACTTGTCGCAACGATACTGCTCCCATTCCCCACTGCCTTTCTGGAGGACCTTGTCGTTGCCGGTGCCCTTCTTCCCGGGGGCCAAAAGCCATTCGAACACGTCGACGGGACAGACGTCCATGCACACGCCGTCGGCGACACATCCATCGAAGTCGACCGCCACGTGGGTCCCGTGGACCCCGAGCTTGGTCGGGTACGGCTTGCCGTCCGCGTCTAGGCGCTCCATTCCTTCCGCAAACACTTTGTGCTCGAAATGAACCCCTGTCTCCGGATACTCATCCGGCTTGTTCATGAAGTCCGGATCGATCGGCTTTGCGTTGAAGTCCACTTCTCGCGACATTCGCGGTCTCCAGGTGTTCCGTACCCGGCCGGAAATACGGCCGGGCAGAGGCTCGAATACGCCCCCCCTTTTTGACCTTTCCGGTTAACTCGCGGCAGAACGTTATCACCGTCGCAAATCAGTGGCGGGCGGGATCGATGACCGCACCGCGAAACCTATTTCGGTGGCACGACGGTCCCTGGCTCGTGAAGCGAAGCCGGGGACCACGGACTCGCGCGGTTCACGGTCCCCGGCACCGCGGACCCGGGCCCCTCGTGACTCCGATTTTCGCGAACTCGACCTGGCGTCTCTCCTCCGCACAGGATGGCGCGGAACTCGCGGTGGCCACCGCCCCGGAGGCCTACTATTCGCGCTGGGGCAATCCGACGGTCCGAGAGCTCGAAGACGCGCTCGCGGATCTCGAGATGGGTGTCCGTGCCCTCGCGACGGGATCCGGGATGGGCGCCATCGCATCCGCGATCCTGGCCTTCGTCGACGGCGGAGACCACGTCGTCGCGGGGGCGAGCCTGTACACCGCGACGACGGAGATCTTCACGCGGTTGCTCCCGCGATTCGGTGTCCGGACGACGTTCGTGGACCCCCGGGAGGCGGGCGCGTGGAAGGCCGCTGTCCGACCCGACACGCGGTTGGTGTACATCGAGACGCCCGCAAATCCGACGATGATGATCACGGACCTTCGAGAGGCGGTGGCGGCGGCAAAGTCCGTCCGAGCGACCACGCTCGCGGACAACACCTTCGCCTCGCCGGTTCACCAGAGGCCGATTGAATTCGGGGTCGACGTCGTCCTGCACAGCGCCACGAAATACCTGGGAGGTCACAGCGACGTGGTCGCCGGGGCCATCGTCACCCGAACGAAAGCGTTGTTTGACCGCGTCTGGTTCGTCTACAAGATGCTCGGGCCCACCCTCGGACCGTTCGAAGCCTTCCTTGTTCGACGCGGGCTGAAGACCCTTCCCCTCCGGATGGAGGCGCACACCTCGAACGCCCAACGCCTCGCGGAATTTCTGGAGGGCCAAAAAGCGGTCCGCGTGGTCCACTATCCGGGCCTGAAGTCGTTCCCCCAGCACGCCCTGGCACGGCAACAGATGTCTGGCTTCGGCGCGATGCTGAGCTTCGAGCTCACGGGTGGCTATCGGGCGGGGAAACGCTTCGTGGAGTCCGTCGACGTCGCCTCGCTCGCCGTGAGCCTCGGCGGGACGGAGACCTTGGTCCAGCATCCCGCCTCGATGACCCATGGGCCTCTCACGGCCGAGGAACGGCGGGTGAGCGGAATCTCCGAAGGCCTCGTGCGGGTGAGCGTCGGACTCGAGGACTCGGATGAC
>VBMR01000235.1 GCA_005878325.1 Methanobacteriota archaeon
AGGAGATCCCGCTTCCCGGCCATCGAATCCGACCCATCCGGTCAACCATACAAAACGTTTGTGCACCATCGCTCGCGGCGACGCAGCCATCAAATAGCCGCAATGGGAATCCGGGGCGTGGAAGCGAGACGGGCGTCCCCCGATCGGCTCCGGGCGGAGCGGGAGGCCCCGGAGCGAAGGCGGAGGATGAGTCTTCTTACGGGCGCGGTGGGACTCGGCGCCCTGTTCGGCGGCGGAATCCTCACGATCGCCGTGCCCGGCTGGATCTTGCCCCTCACCGGACTCATGGTCGTCGGCGTCATCCTGCTGGTCGTCGCGTTCGTCCTGGCACGCGGCTCCGCGTTCGCGCAAATCCGACACCCTGACCGGTAGGCGAAGGGAGCGGACGCAATGCGGACCTCCGTGTCCAAAGACCTATATCCCTCCCGTCGCTTCCGACGCCCCGCGGCCGGGATGGGCTAGCCTGGTTTATGCTAGGGGACTGTGGATCCCTTGACGCGAGTTCAAATCTCGCTCCCGGCCCATTCCGCGTTGCGGCCCTTCGTCGATTCCGGATGGACCGGGCTCCGCACGTTTTAATACCGCGTGTCGAATGGGTGGCACCGCTGCCACGGGCGATGAAGAAGCTTCGCGGCGGTCCGATCTTCCCCGGAGCGGGGCTGCGATGATCAAGCAGGCGGAGAAAGCGTACGCTCCACTTGAGGTGGAGAAGCAGGTCCACGAGTTCTGGAAGCGCGCGAGGGTCTACGCGAAAACGGTCGCGGCCCGAGAGAAGGGCGAGGACTTTTACTTCGGCGATGGTCCTCCCTTCACGACCGGGTCGATTCACCTCGGGCAAGTCCTGAACAAGACGATCAAGGACGCGGTGGTCCGCTACCGCCGGATGCGCGAGTTCCACGTGCGGGACCAACCGGGCTACGACATGCACGGCCTGCCAATCGAGGTCCAGGTCGAGAAGGCCCTCGGGATCACGAACAAGAAGGAAATCGAAGACCTCGGGTTCTCCAAGTTCGTCGACATGTGCCGAACGTTCGCGCTCGACCTCCTGAACAAGATGACGGAGCAGTTCAAGGCCCTCGGGGTCTGGCTGGATTGGGACCGTCCCTACATGACGATCCGGAACGAATACATCGAGGGCGCTTGGTGGACCTTCGGTCGGGCCCAGGAACGTGGACTCGTCTACGAGGCGCTCCGATCGACCCAGTGGTGTCCTCGGGACGAGACGGCCCTCGCGGACGCGGAGATCGAATATTCCGACGTCACCGACCCCTCGGTCTACGTCAAGTTCCCCACCGTCGATCGACCGGACGAATCGTTGCTCATCTGGACGACGACGCCGTGGACACTCCCCGCAAACCTCGCAATTGCGGTCCATCCGAAGTTCGTGTACGCGAAGGTCAAGGTGAGCCGCGACGGCGCCACGGAATCCGTCTGGACTCTGAAGGACTCCGTGTCGGCGGTCATGGCCCTCGGCAACGTCACCGGCTACGAGATTCTCGAGACGCGGACCGGCGAGGCACTGGTCGGGATGGCCTACCGCCACCCGCTCGCCCCGCAGGTGCCGTATCAAGGGACCGTCGCGGGGGAATGGGTCCACCGCGTCGTGGCATCAGAAATCGTCGAGGCGGAGCACACGGGCCTCGTCCACTCCGCGCCGGGGCACGGACCCGAGGATTTCGAACTCGGGGAACGACTTGGCCTGCCCGTGTTCAGTCCGGTCGACGCGCAGGGCCGCTTCACCGCGGAGGCCGGTCGGTACCAGGGCCGCTACGTAAAGGAAGCAGACTCAATGGTCGTCGAGGACCTTCGGGCCACGAACGCGCTCTTCGCGGCGACGACTCTCGTCCATGCGTACGGCCACTGCTGGCGATGCCGAACGCCGATCCTATACCGCGCCACGACCCAGTGGTTCCTGAAGGTCACGGACCTCAAGCCCCGGATGGTGGAAGAGATCCGGCGAATCGCTTGGTATCCGGCTTGGGCGGGGGAGGCCCGCCAGCTCGATTGGACGACGAACCTCCGGGACTGGTGCATCTCCCGACAGCGGTACTGGGGCATCCCGCTCCCGATCTGGCGCTGTCGGAGCTGCGGCCACTGGACCGTCGTTGGTGCGGCGGACGCCTTGCGCAAGGGGACCGGCTACAAGGACGGGATGGACTTGCACCGCCCGGGCATCGACGCGGTCCTGCTGCCCTGCCCGAAGTGCAAGGATGAGATGCGGCGGGTCCCCGACACGGTGGACGTGTGGTTCGAGAGCGGAGTCGCGAGTTGGGCGAGCATGGGCTATCCGGTCCGCGAAGAGGAGTTCCGGCGGTGGTGGCCGCAGGACTGGATCGTGGAGGGACCGGACCAGACCCGCGGATGGTTCAACTCCCAGCTCGCGGCGGGCGTCATCGCATTCGACCGGGCGCCGTACGACAGCGTGCTCA
>VBMR01000236.1 GCA_005878325.1 Methanobacteriota archaeon
GGGGGAGACCCTGAACCAGCTCCTCCGACCGTACCCGCGGGTCGCGGAGGGCATGTTCCTCTCCGACTCCGGCGTGGTCACGAGCTGCATCGACCTCTCCGACGGACTGGGGGTGAGCCTCGCGCAACTCGCGGGCATGACGCGCCTGTCCTACCAAATCGAATTCGAGGCGCTCCCGGTCTACCGCGGTCTCTCGACGCTGCCGCCAGCGGTCGCGAAGGAGGTCGCCCTATACTACGGAGGCGATTACGAGTTGCTCGTGACCGTGCGTCCGGAGGGCCTCGGCACGCTGCTCGAGCGGGCCGCCGCGACGACGCGGGGCACGCGGCTCACCGCGATCGGCAAGGTCGCTCCCCCGGGCGGGAACGTGCTGATCTCGAAGACCGGGAGGGAACCGCTCCTCGGGAAGGGCTGGGAGCACTTCCGTTCGTCCACGATCCGGTAACCTAGGCCCAAGGTATTTTGACCCGGACGGGGCAGTGTACGGGGAGCGATGATTTCGGAGAAGGAAGTCCTCGACGTCCGCGAGCCGCCGGGCAAGGCGATGGGCAAGGTCGCGGAACTCTGGAAGCCCGTCGAAGGCACGAACAAGATCATGTGCACCGCGTGCGCACGGTACTGCAAGATCGGCGAGGGCCAGGTCGGCCTGTGCGGCATCCGCGGGGTGCACGAGGGCAAGCTCTGGTTGTACGTGTACGGACGCGTGATCACAGGCCACGTGGATCCAATCGAGAAGAAGCCCGTGTCCCACTTCCGACCGGGATCGAAGATCTTCAGCATCGCGACGACCGGCTGTAATTGGCTGTGGCATCCGGCCGGGACGGAAATTCTGATGGCAGACGGTGATACTCTCGCGGTTGAGGAGATTCGCCCAGGCGATGCGCTCTGGTCGGTAAATCGGAAGCTCAATCCGATTCTCGGAACCGTAACGGGGGTGGGAAGTCGAAAAGGCGAGACCTTCAGGGTGTCGGTTGAGGGGCTCCCCGATCCCCTCCTCGCAACCGGCGATCACCCAGTCCTCACAACTTTCGGATGGTGTGGAGTCGGAGACCTCCAGCCCGGACTAAAGGTTTTGGCGTCCATTGGGATGGACGACCCGACTCCCAGTCCGAACCACTGGCCGGTCGTTGACTCTCACACCCGACGATTTCATTCCGACGCGATTGCGGGATACAAAAGGCTCGTCGGCACGAAGTTCGACGCCGTGCCTCAGTTCGAGTGGAGAGAGGTGAGCTCCATCCGGCCTGAGGGATCGGCCGAACGAGTTTACAGTTTCGAGTGTATTCCAGCTCACACCTATCTTTCTAACTCTATTACATTACATAATTGTAGATATTGCCAAAATGCTGACATCTCGCAACGCCGTAAGGTGGAAGGCATCGAGGTCGAGCCGCAGGACGTCGTGCGCATGACCCTCGAGCAAGGGTGCCAAGGCCTCGCCTACACGTACAACCAGCCGACGATCTTCATCGAGTTCGCCCGGGACATCGGGATGCGCGCCCGGCAAGCGGGCCTCATCAACATCTTCGTCTCGAACGGATACGACACGCCGGAGACGGTCGCGGAGATGCCCAAGTTCCTCGACTGCGTCACGGTCGACTTCAAGGGATCCGGAGAAACGAACTTCGTGCGGAAGTACATCAACATCCCGAACGCGGACCCGATCTTCCAGACCCTCCTCGACACGCGGGACACGAAGAAGATCCACATCGAGATCACGGACCTCATCGTCCCGCAGGTCGGCGATGACCTCGGCGCCGCCCGCCATCTGTCGAAATGGGTCCACGACAACCTCGGGCCCGACACCCCGATCCACTTCCTGCGGTTCCATCCGGACTACAAGATGATGGAGTTCCCCTGGACGCCGGTCGAGACCCTCGAGAAGCACTGCGCGGTCGCGAAGGAGGAGGGCCTGAAGTACGTCTACATCGGGAACGTGCCGGGCCATCCCCTCGAGAACACGTATTGTCCCGGATGCGGCGCCATCGCGATCAAGCGCTACGGCTTCGACACGACCGGATGGTATCTCGACAAGGACAACAAGTGCAAGAAGTGCGGGTACAAGCTCGCGATCTTCGGACGGTTGGAACAGACCGCGAAGGAGAACCGCTTCTACAGCGTCCTGTACCACCGTTCGAATCCGAGGTGCGCGGACCCGACCGCCTTCTCCGCCTCCAGGTACGGGCCCGTGACGCGCGCGAGCGGATTCACGCCGAACCCGAAGCGGCCCAGGGCCCGGCCCTCCTTGCCGCCGCGGTTCATCGCCTCGACGGCGGCGGACGCGCCGACGATCCGGGTCGCGTGGCCCTCCGCGATCACCGCGGTCGCCGGCTCGGGGACTTCTCCCTCGAAATACACGTCGACGACGAGGCGGCCCTCCGCGCTTCCCTCGACGACCGCGATGAACAGCTCCCCCGCGGGGAGCGTCGTGAAGGCCCCCTTCCGGTTGCACAGGCCCGTGTCCTCCGAGATCCATTCGCGGCCCTGCACGGAGAAGCGGAGGTCCGTTCCCGCGGCGGAGGTCAGGTGCACCTCCCGGGCCCCGCGGAGGCGTCGCGCGGTGCGCCGCACGAGATCGTGGATCTTCGACCAGTCCGCCGCGAGCCCGCCGCCGCGCACCATGTCCAGCGTGACCGCGGGCATCGAGATCACGCGGGCGCCCGCGCGGGTCGCGGCCCGTCGCGCGTGCGTGTGCGTCAGGGAGCGGCCGGTCGCGAGCAGCACCAAGTCGGACGCGGCCATCGCGGTCCCCACGGGATGGGGAGGCTCCACGCCATCCGCGGTCCGCGCGCGGATCTCCAGGAGGACCGGGTCCGCCCCGAGGTCCCCCGCGACCTCGACGAAGGTGTGCCCGACGGACCGCGTCGTCTCGTCCACCACGACGAGGACCTTCTCCCCGGGCCGGAGGCCGCCACTCGTCAAGAGCACGAGGCGGGCCCCCTCCTCCATAGGACGCGCGGAAATGAAGGAGGCGGCATATACCTTCCGGACTCCGCGGGCGTCCGCGGTCCGCCGCGAGACAAGAGCTAAATAACGAAGGGTCTTTGCGCCACCATCGGAGGGAATTCTTGCCCGTCGCGGTCGACGCGCTCCGAAAGCTTCTCCAAGACTTCAACGGCCGCACGGGCGCGAGGATGTCCGCGATCGTCTCCCGATCCGGCGTCCCGGTCGCATGGGTCCTGCCCGACGACGCGCAGGTCGACAACTTCGCGACGATGGCCGCGACGCTCCTCGGCGCGCTCGAAGTGATCTACGCGACGATGAAGGTCCACGCACCGAGCCACGTGGCCGTCGAATCGGATGGCGGCGTCCTGTCAATCCGCGAGGTCACGGGGAAGATGTTCTTCGTCGCGATGACGCAGAAACGGTCCCCCGCCCTGGGGAAGGCGGTCGAGGAATTGCTGACGAAGGCGAAGGGGCTCCTGGGATAGAGCGCGTGATGACGCCGGAAGAAACGCGGGACGGCTCGAACCGCCCCGATGATCCGCGCGCGAACCCGTTGGTATCGCACGACGCGGCGGCTCATCACCTCGACAAGGAGCGCGACCGCGACCCCGAGGAAGGCCCCGCCGAGCACGTCGGTCGGCCAGTGCAGGCCCAGGTAGATCCGGCTGTAGCCGACGAGGGTCGCGAACGCCAAGGCGGGCACGCCAGCCCGCCATCGGAACCGGAGGAAGACGAAGCCCGCGAGGGCGAAGGTCCGAGAGGCGTGGCCGCTCGGGAAGGACGGGTCGCGGCTCTCGCACCCGTGTCCGACGAGTGTGTGCGCATCGGGGAGCACCTCGCAAGGCCGCGGCCGCCCCACGCCGTACTTGAGGGCCAGGGTGAAGAGGATCACGATCCCGAGGACGAGGACGAAGTCGAAGGCCGCCTCGCGGCGGCCCGTCACCCAGAGGGGAAGGACGAGGAGGCCGAGGATGTATTCCACGCCGAGGGCGGTGATCAGGAGCATCGCGGCGTCCGCGATCGGGTCCACGCCCGCGAGATTCAGGATGCGGAACAGGACTTCGTCGGGCCCGAACCCGACCCCGGACGGGACCGCCGCCAGCGGGAGCACGGCTCCGGATGGACCCGGGTTGGATAAAGGCGCGGGACGCGACAAGGCTCATCTCCCTCGCGGTCATCGAGGCTTTCGGGATGAACCGAGAAGTCGAGGTCTTCCGACGTCTCCTCGAACAGTATGGCCCGCAAGGCTGGTGGCCCGCGGATTCCGCGTTCGAGGTCGTCGTCGGGGCGCTCCTGATGCCACAGACCTCCTGGCGGAACGTCGCGGCCGCCATCCGGAACCTGAAAGCCGCCGGTC
>VBMR01000237.1 GCA_005878325.1 Methanobacteriota archaeon
TCCAGTTCTATTCGACGGATCGGGCGGGCCGAACTGGCGGAATCGAATCCTTCGACGTTGACGTCGACACGACGGGTCCCGTGACGAACGGGGCCCCTTCGGGCTCCCGCGGGGACAACGGATGGTTCGTCTCCGACGTGTCGATTACATTAAGCGCCTCGGACCCGGGAAGCGGCGTCGCCGCGATCGAGTATCGCATCGACGGCGGGGCCTGGCACCTCTACGAAGGCCCCCTCCTCCTCTCCCAGGGCGGGGCGCACGTCGTCGAGTTCGCCGCGACCGACGTGGCGGGCAATCGAGAATCCGTGGAGCGGATCGAGCTGGACATCGACGGTTCGGCGCCGTACTTCCAGTCGCTCTCCCCATCCGGTGGAACCGACGTCTCCCCGGTCCGAATTACGTGGGACGCCGCGGACACCGACTCCGGGATCGCGGGATACGAGATCCGCATCGATGGGGGTTCCTTCTCCGGAATCGGGACCGCCCGCGAGATCCTCCTGAATCTCTCCGAGGGAAATCACGTCATCGAAGTGACGGCCGTGGACCAAGCCGGGCGTTCCACCACGGAGACCTTGTCCATTCGAATCGTGTCCGCCGACCGCACGGCTGCCTTGCCCTGGAATGTCGTCCTGTGGTACTTCATCCCGTATTACGTCGTCCCAATCGTGGGCGCCGGAACGGGCTTCGCCGCCGCGGTGCTGAAAGTCTGGAGAATGCGACCTCGGCGGAAGACGAAGGGTGCCTGACCGGGCACGACCCTCGCTTCGGAATGTTGATGGGGATGAGATTTCTTCATATTGTGACATGAAGAACCTTCAGGTCCGGCTCGGGGAGAACGAAATCAAAGCCCTCGCGGAGGTCGTCACGGAGCAAGGGATTCCGTTCTTCCGGTACTCGCCAGGGGATCTGCGCCGGGACCGAGAGCAGGCGTCGAAACGGAACCGATGAAGCGGCTGGTGCCAGGGCCACCGTGCGCTAACAGAGAGGGCGAGCGACCGGCGCCAGGAATCCTGGAAGCTCACGTTGATCCCGCAAACGTGCAGGCTCTGATAGGCCGTTAGCGGCTCCGTTCTAGGCCACGAAAAAATGAGGGACTGGGCGTCCTCGGGGGACGCCTAGTCTTCGGTCTCGTTCAGCTCGTCGTCCCCGGTGTCCGTGTCCGTGTGACCCGGGACATCGCCGGAGTCGTCGTCGCAACTCGCATTCGTGTCATTCGCATCGTTCGTATCGTTCGCATCGTGATCCGACGTCTCGTTGTGCTCGCCAGTCTCGGAGTGGCTCGAGGTCTCATTGTGTTCCTGGGTTTCGTTGTCCTCGTGGTCGCACGTCGTGTTCGCGGGATTCAGGGCGCCGGTCTGATGTAGGATCGCCCCCGCGGCCGCGGACGTGACCAAGGCGATAGCGAGGATGGCCAGTACGGGATGTGCCAATTCCATGCCTCCTCTGGCCACGACGACGACCATGGAGGAAATAAACTTCTTTGCACGCTCGTCGAAATGATAACGAGCCTGACACAGGAGGGCCGGAGATTCCCGTCGGTCGGATCCGACGGACAGGGGAGGTTCGTTACAGGTCGTGTGCGCGAAGCCGGTAATCCGGGAGTTCGCGGAGGCAGTCGTGAGGGTCCGGATGGTGTTCCGGGACGGAATCCCGTGACGATCGTGGATCCGCTCGGAGAGGTCGTCAAGGCGCAGGGATTGACGTTTGGATCACGCGATGCGCTCAAAAACGAAGCCGATCGAGAAGATTGCGGCGGTAAGGAACAGGAGACCATACCAAAACCACGGCGGTGTAGGTCCTCGGACTTCGAGGCGGGCCCGGCGGATTGTCTGCCTCAATAGGTTCACTCGAGTCCGCATGGCACGTGAAGGTCGCCTTGAGGGGGCCTCGTCGGAGGGCGCTTCCCAGTTTCCCTCCGAGACATCGGCCTGGGCTGAGCCCGCTCCGTGGTAGTCCCGCCTACCGGCAGGGGTTCGTGACGGAGCATCTTGAGACACGGGCTCGGGGTCATCCGGGATGGAATCGTCGTAGACGGAGGCCACAGGGGGCACAGGGGATGTTAGCGGGGTGTCTGCAGGGTGCGTATGGACCCGCAACGGGGCGAACTGCGGGTCGGGGTGCTGGATGAATCCGGGTTCGGGCTCGACGACCTGATCCGGTTCCCCGAACGAGTTTTGCAATGCGAGGGCTTGGACCCGCTCCTCCAACGCAAGGACGCGCTTCGCGATTTCGCTTAGGCCGTCCCACCCATGCCGCGCTCTGGACTCCGGGACCCTTTGAGTACGAGCCCCGGTTTCGCGCTTGAAAATCAGATAGAAAAAGGTCACGAAGAACATCGTGTGGGCGATGATTTGCAGGACCTGGAGAGGATCGCCGGCCATCGCGAGCGGGAGGTCGAGATCCAGCTCCCTCTCGAGGAGTGAACCCTCATTCGCGAAGTAGTGAACGATGAGATCCGTGGTGAGTCCCGTCAATCCGAAGATGCGTAGGAACCAAAGGGGAACGAACGTACCAGCAACCTACTTCGTAATCAATGTTCTCAGCTTTAAGAGCTAGCCCTCGGCGGCCCATCGTTTGTTGTCTTTTGAGCATCTTGAGATTCGGCTGCACGGGGTCGTCCGA
>VBMR01000017.1 GCA_005878325.1 Methanobacteriota archaeon
ACCGGAAGGATCCTCGATTGGATCCGGAGTATAGACCGCTTGGGAATCAAAGGCAGGCGCGGGGTCGGGCACGATCACGGGATTGAACGGGAACTTCGTCCAATTGAGTCCATCGTCAGAGGTCGCAATCCCGATCGATGCCGTCCCTCGGTATTCGTCGCCCGCGAAGAACATGCCCCAAGGCGATCCGGGAATCACCGCGGGCGTGTTTGTGTCAAGCGAGTCCCAGGCGCCGGACGCGCCGAGATCGATGATGGGATTTCCCGCGTACGGGACGAAGGAGGTCCCATTCTCAGATGTCGCCACTCCGATGCGCGTGCTCGACCCGTCCCATCCTCCGATGAAGAGCCAGAAAAGGCCGGCGTCATCTTGGACGACCCATGGGGTGCCTACCAGCCCAATATCCCAGGCCTGGTTTGGAGGGAGCGCGACCCCGGAGACGTCCCATCCGACCCCGTCGCGGGAGGTCGCGTGGTAGATCTGCGCCCAGTAGGTGAAGGGACCGCCGCTCCAGTAGCCGGCGCTGAACCACATATGATAGGTCGAATTGATTTTCAACACGGATTGTCCCGCGACGCTGTCCCAGTAATACGGCGGCACGAGCACGTCCATGATGACGCCGTGTTTCGTCCAAGAGATCCCATCCACGGAGGTCGCGTACAGCATTCGGTTCCGGTATCCGTCGAGCCCGGAGTACCACATCTTGTATGTGCCGTCCGCTTCCCGGAGGACGAACGGTGTACGGGCGTACACGGAATCCGCCGTCCCCGGAGGACCGTTGGGGACCACCACGCCCGCCTTGCCGAAGACCGTCCCGTTGACCGCGAGGTGCAACGTCCCTTCTGCGGTGGCCACGATGTCCTGCGCTGTCCCCTGCGAGAAATCGGCCAGGGACGTGTCCGTCCAGGTGCCCGCGGAGGCGACCTCGCCGGAGGTCGGGATGAAGAAAACCAACGACATGAAGAAGACAAGCGCGAGGGTCGTTGACGCTGCGCCACGCCACGCCCTTCGGGGACGGAACCGTCCCGTCCTCCGCACGACGCGCCCCTCCATCGCGGAAGCAATCATCGAGCCGAATCATAAAGGTGATGGCCTCGGGATTCCGGGATCGCGCCGAAGCTGATCTCCGAGCACGAGCGGAACGAATGCTTAAGTCGGTAGGTCCCATCTTGCCGCGGTTCCATGCCCGCGACGGTGGTCCTTGGCCTGCAATGGGGGGACGAAGGCAAGGGGAAGGTGATCGACTTCCTCGCGGACCGGGCGGACGTCGTCGTCCGTTTCAACGGTGGCGCGAACGCGGGCCACACGATCCAGGTGGGCGAGGACCTCTACGCGTTCCATCTCCTCCCCTCCGGCGTGTTGCGGAAAGGGACGATGAACCTGATCGGGAACGGCGTCGTGATCGACCCCGCACAGCTCCTCAAAGAGATCGACGACACGCGCGCCCGGGGCCATCCGGTGAAGGACCTGCGGATCAGCGACCGCGCGCACGTCGTCATGCCGTATCACCGAATCCTCGATGGCCTGGAAGAGAAGCTCAAGGGAGGCCTGGGTGCGGGGACGACCCTCCGCGGGATCCTCGATGCGAACGCGCTCTTCCAGGAGTACGAGGCCTACGGGAAGCGGCTCGCGCCCTTCGTGATCGACACGTCGGCCTGGCTGGACGCCGCCCTCCGTCGGAAGAAGCGGGTGCTGTTCGAGGGAGCCCAGGGAACGCACCTGTGCATCGACCACGGCATCTACCCGTTCGGCACCTCGTCGGCCTGTGTCGCCGGGGCCGCGGCGGTGGGGGCGGGCATCGGGCCGCAGCACCTCGCCGAAGTCGTCGGGGTCGCGAAGGCCTTCACGTCGCGGGTCGGATCGGGTCCCTTCCCGACGGAGCTCGACGGGTCGGAGGCGGAGCATCTGAGGGAGCGCGGAGGCGGCGAATACGGCACGACCACCCGCCGTCCGCGGCGGGTCGGATGGCTGGACCTCGTCATGCTTCGGATGGCGGCGCGGGTGAATGGCCTGACGAGCCTCGCGGTGACGAAGCTCGATGTGCTCGCGGGTCTGGACCGGGTTCGTGTCGCCACCGCGTACCGTTTCGACGGCGAAATCGTGAAGGAGTTCCCCGCGAGCATGCGCGTCCTGTCGGAATGCGAGCCGGTCTACCGCGAGTTCAAGGGATGGCCCGATGCCTCGGAGAAAGAATGGGCCGCGATCGCGTCGAAGGGGAAGCGCGCCCTCCCCGACCCGATCCGAACGTATGTCGGCTTCCTCGAGACGCAGCTCAAGGTGCCCGCGCGCATCCTCTCCGTGGGACGGTCCCGGACCGCGACGATCGGCCGCTGACCTCCGCCTATCCCAGAGGTTCCGCGAACGCGTCCTGTGCAATCCGCCCGATCCGGTCGCGCAACTCGCACGCCTTGCAGACCTCGTGGGCCGTGGGTTCGCCGCAGCGGGCGCACGCGCGCAGCGACGCGGGCGGGAATTGCATCTGGAGGAGGGATCGCATCTGGTCGTAGCCGCTCACAATCGCGTGACGCGTACCGGGACTGTCTTCCTCAAGGCGAAACAGGATCTCCCGGAAGCGGCCGCGCTGGGCCCGTTCCGCGTACGGACACGTCGCGTCGTGGAAGGGAATCCCGCGGAGGAGCGCGTACAGATACACCTCCTTCTCCGGAATCATCCGCAGCGGTTGGATGCGGGGGACGAGTCCCGGCTGGCGGGCCTCGTGAGGCCCGAGTCGCGCGAGTTTCTCGACATCCCCCCGGGCGACGTTCATCAGGATCGACTGGGCCGTGTCATCGAGGTTCAGGCCCGTGGCGACGTAGTCCGCCTCCACTTCGCGGGCCGCGCGGTTCAGGGCTTGTCGGCGGAAGGGGCCGCAGTAGCTGCACGGGATCGCGCCGGGATCCAAGGTGACCACCTCGTCCATCGTGTGTCCCGCGGTCTCCTCGTACGCGAGGACACGATGCGGAATCCCGAGGACCTCGCAGATCCGTTTCGCGGCGTCGATCCCGCGGGGCCGATAGGACGTGATCCCCTCGTCAATCGTGATGCCGATCAGCTCGATGTCCCGACGGGCCCGGAGGAGATCGGAGAGGAGGAACGCAGTCGTGCTCGAGTCCTTCCCACCGCTCATGCCGATCGCAATGCGAGCCCCGCCCCGCAAGTCCACCTGGGACCGCAGTTCTCGCTTCGCCCGTCGCTCGACGAACGCGAGGAAGTGGTCCCGGCACAAGTGGTCGCCGCTGTACCGCACCCACTCGACGGCGGGCGCGGGACATCGGTCACAGGCCACGGTGGGTCCCCTCCGCGACGGGGACGCGAGGTTCATGGCCCGGTCGGCGGAGTCGAGGGCGGCTGCGAACCCGGAGGCCCGGCGGGAGGGCCGCCGGACATCGGAGGGGTCATGGGCCCGGGCATGTAAGGCGGCGGTCCATACATGGGCGCCGGCGCACGCACGATCAGGTCGTAGGCGACCGCGGCCAGGATCAGGAACCAACCGCCGACGATGCCGGATACGAGGGCGGCCGCCACGACGCTCACGATCAGATTCTGGGCGAAACCGGCAGGCGTGGTGATCACGACTCCGATGATCGTCGTCAGGATCGCCGTCACGAGAATCGCCCCAAAGAGGGACCATCGGCTTCCCTTCGTGATCTGCCAACTCCTTGACAGGCCCCCAATCGCCGTTTGATTCTCCATCATGATCGCGGGAGCGTAGAGACTCATCCCGATGTACACATAAAGGGCGATGAGTCCGCGCTCGAGCCCCCGACGCAAGCCCGCCTGGACATCGATTTGCTCGCCGCGGTACCGGCGCACCGCATATTCCGTCATGCCTCCCGCGACGATGCTGTTCAGGATGACGCCGACAACCCCCACGAGGATCGCGAGACCCGCGAGTCGCGCAAGGTCGACGGACCCGCCGGCGCCGGGGAGCCCGGGGAAGATTCCCGTCGGGACGCCGAACGACCCGAAGAATGCGTAGAACAGAACCACCCCGAAGAGGCCGTTCACCAAGGAAAGCGTGAAGAACACCGCGAAGAAGCTCACGAAGTTCTTCGTCCACACATCGAACATGGCGGACAGGATCGAGCCAGCCGTCGCACGCCGCGGCGGCGGGCCCCAGTACGGATAGGCGCCCGGCGGGGGCATCCCGGGATAGGCGGGTGGATACGCCGCCGGGTAGGGCGTCGGAGACGGCGGCCCTTCGGCGGCCGCGAGCGGTTTCCCGCAGTGGATGCAAAACACATTGGACGGACTGTTCACGGCGCCGCAGGATGCACAGACCTTGGAAGCGGCCATGCGGACGTCCCTCCCGCGGGGCATCGAGGCATCGGTAGTTGAGCCTTCCGCCGCTTTCCGCCCCTCGTTATTTCTCGTGAGAACCGCGGCGGTTCCTTTATTGTCGCCGGGTGGAATTTTGTATAGACTCAGAGGATTTGCATGGACATCAACCAACTCGGCCTCGCCCTCATGGGGACCGTCCTGGGTTGGTTCCTCCTGTTCGCGGTCCGGCGGTACAAGGTCCAGTGGGGCGCCTTCGCCTCCTTCATGACGATCGTGTCCGGCGTGAGCCTCCTGTCCTTCCTGTACGCCAAGGACCTCCTCGCCTACTACGGCATCGGCGTGTTCGCCGGCTTTGTCTCGAACATGGTCGTGCGGGTCGCCGGGACGGCCGCCGGCGGGAAACTCGGCGAGGGGCTTCTCGAAATCAGCATGCTCGAGCGGAAGGACTAGCCATGGCCGCCGACGACGTGTTCGCGGCGAAGGCCGCCTGGGAGGCCACCATCTTTCGACGGGCGAACGTCGTCGGCCTGGCGGTCGGGAACCGCTGGGTCGCGGGCCAAGAGACGGAGGAGCGGTGCATCCTGGTGTTCGTCGACCGGAAGTGGTCGGAACGGGACCTACGGACGCGGGACGTCGTGCCGAAGTCGATCCAAGGCGTCCGTACGGACGTCATCGAGACAGGACGGTTCCGCGCGCTGGAGGTCGTCCAGAGCCTGGACGGGGACCGGACGCGTCGCGTCCGCCCGGCGACCGGGGGCGTGAGCCTCGGGCACTATCGGATCACCGCGGGCACCTTGGGAGTGGTGGCGCAGCGGAACGGCCGTCCGGTGATCCTGTCGAACAACCACGTCCTCGCGAACTCGAACCAAGCGAAGCTCGGAGATCCCATCCTTCAGCCTGGCCCTGCGGACGGCGGTCGGCTGCAGGACGCAATCGCGCGGCTCGCGGAGTTCGTGCCGATCCAGTTCACCGAACAATCCGTGGGATGGGGCGGCCGATTCCTTGAACGAATCGTGGCCCCGCTCCTCCGGGTCTTCGGCTACGGCGTGAAGCGCCTCCCGAGCGAGGCGACGAATCGCGTCGACGCCGCCGTCGCGGTTCCGATCGATGAGAGTCTCGTCTCGCGGAACGTAGTCGGCATCAGCCCGGTGTCCGGGACCGCGGAGGCGCGCATCGGGATGCGGGTCCGGAAGAGCGGCCGGACGACGGGCGTCACCAACGGCAAGGTGACAGGCGTCGACGCCGTCGTCCAAGTGGACTACGGCGGAAAGTCCGCGATCTTCCGCGGCCAAATCGTGGCCGACGTGCCTTCGCAGGGCGGGGACAGCGGGTCCCTCGTCGTGGACGACCGCGGCCGCGCCATCGGACTTCTGTTCGCCGGCAGCGCGTCGACGACCTTGATCAATCCGATCGGGGCGATCTCGGAACTCCTGGACATCGTCATCGGATAGATTCTGCCCTCCCCCGCCAAAGGCTTATTACGCGCCGGCCGGATGCACGCGCGCGTTGGGGCGGAGATGAAGGAAATCTGGGTCGAGAAGTATCGACCGAAGTCCCTCGACGAGGTGGTGGGGCAGGACGACATCGTCGAGCGGCTCCGGGCCTATTCGAAGGAGGGAAACCTCCCGCACCTGCTCTTCGCAGGGCCGCCAGGGACCGGGAAGACCACGTGCGCGATGGCCCTCGCGCGGGACATGTTCGGGGAGACGTGGCGGCAGAATTATTACGAACTCAACAGCAGTGACGAGCGCGGAATCGAGACCGTCCGGACGAAGGTGAAGGAGATCGCGCGGCTCGCGCCGTTCGGCGGGACGAGCTTCAAGATCATCTTCCTGGACGAAGCGGACAACTTGACCGCGGACGCACAGGCCGCGCTCCGGCGGACGATGGAGACGTACTCCAAGACGTCGCGGTTCGTCCTGTCCGCGAACTACTCGTCGCGGCTCATCGAACCGATCCAATCCCGCACCGCCGTGTTTCGCTTCCGCCCGCTCAAGCCGGAGGCGATCCGCGAGTACGTGGGCCGGATCGCGAAGGCGGAGAAGCTAAAGGTCGCGGACGATGGGATGGAGGCCCTCGTGTACATCGCGGAGGGCGACATGCGGCGGGCCGTCAACTCCCTCCAGGTCGCGGCGACCCTTGGTTCCACGATCGACGCCGACGTCCTGTACAAGGTCGCCAGCACGATCCGTCCGGAGGACGTGAAGAAGCTGATCGAGAAGGCGCTCGAGGGAGAGTTCCTGCGCGCCCGGGAGGTCCTCGACCACCTCCTGATCGAGTATGGCCTCTCAGGAGAGGACATCGTCCGGCAGCTCCACCGCACCGTGTTCGACTTGAACATCCCGGACGAGTCGAAGGTCCGCCTCCTCGACCGGATCGGGGAAACGGACTTCCGCCTCACGGAGGGGAGCAGCGAGCGGATCCAGATCGAAGCGCTGCTCGCGCACTTCGCGTTGATCGGGCAAGACCTGAGCAAGAAGTGACTACGCCGGGAGCCGCGGGGCCCACGATGCGAACGCGGCACCGTCCCTCGGCGAGGCCGCCATGACCTTCGCGAGGGCCATCGGGATTTCGGGAGCCTTCGAGGCGAGGAACTCCGTCGCACACACATCGGCGAAGATCAGATTGATGGCGTCGTTCGCGATCGCGGAGTCGCGGCACGCGTAGTTTGCCAGAAGGTCGAGCAGCCGCGACGCCGCGTGTCCTCGGGCGAGGTACGCACCCGCCTGTGCCACGGACTCGACGGGTCTTCGCGCATCGAGCTCTTCAGTGAGATGTCGCAGTCCCTCGCTCTCTCCAAGAGAGGCATCCGGTATCGTGGGGAGAGAGGGCTCGGGGGAACGGACCCGGAGGACGGCTTGGAACAGGGCGTACAGTCGCTCGTTGGTCCGGCTGAAGGCGAGGACGGACCGCGCCGCGTGCGCGTACATCAGGCCGCGCGCCGCGTCGAGCGGGTCGCCTTGCGCCGCGATGACTCGCCGGGCCGCTTCGACGACCAGCCCTTCCGCGATCGAGACCGCGGCATAGCCCTCCCGCAAGAGGGAGAGCGTCCCCGCAATCGCGGTGAGCGGATCCCGGGCCGCGGCGATCCCGCGCACGACCCCGCGGCTCCCCGCATCGAGAGGACGTCCGCCGGAGGCGAGGGCCTCGAGGTCCACCCACTCCTTTCCGAGGGCCGCGAGGATCGCCTCGAATGGGGCGCGATCCCGAGGGCCCCGGACCAAGTACCGCACGGCGGGGCGGAGCAGGAGGCGGGCGTCCCGGAACCCGAGGGCGCGCGCGAGCTGCCACGCCTTCACGGAGATCATGAGCTTTCGGCCGCCCTCCCCCATGTCCTCGATCGCGGCGCGGAAGAGCATGTCGCCCGCCATCTTCCGTTCCTTTCCTTCCGGCAGCATGCCGAGAAAAATCGACTCCGCCTCCGCCTGGTCCCCCGCGCGGACCGCGAAGACGAACGAACGGCCGAGGTGGGTCACTTCGCCAGACACGACCGCGGGAGATTTCGGGGGACGATCCGCCTTCTTCCCCGATGCGGCGAAGGAAACCGCCTGCAGGATGGGAAGCGGCTGGAGACGTTGAGGAAGGACGGTCCCCAGGGAGAGGGCGGATCCGAGGGCAACGAGGGCACGCGGCGCGCCGGCGCCTCCGTCATCGCAGGCCGCGAAGGCCCGCGCCGCGGCCCGGACGACCTCGGAGGCGGGGACCTTCTCGCGGAACGCCTCCATGGCGGCCTCCGCGGCCCGATCCGGATGCGAGCCGCGGACCGCGAGGTCCAGTTCGGCGAGCAGGGATGCGGCCCGCTCCGACATCGCGCGCGGATGCGGAGGAGCTTAGAAAAAGCTTCGGGCCTCGCATGCCTGGGGAAGGGGACGACCGAGGGGGAGCGCAACGGTCAAATGAGACATGTCCCTATGGGCCGCGCTGGCCCATCCGATGGCGACCCGATTCGCGTTCTGGCGTCGGACCGAGGAGTACGCGCTCGCGGAGAAGCACGCGCGGCCGGGCCTCCTCTCCGACTTCATCCTCGGGAGCCAAGATGGCCTCGTCAACGTCCTCGGCGTGATCCTCGGAGTCGCGGTCGCGTCGAGGGACCTCGCGAACCCCCTGACGATCGTGCTCGCGGGCGGCCTCGCGGCGACCTTCGCGGAGTCGATCTCGATGGGCGCTGTCGCGTACACGTCCACGCTCGCGCGGAGAGACCACTACCTCGCCGAACGACAACGAGAGGAGGAGGAGATGCGCGAGATGCCGGACATGGAACGACAAGAGGTCCGGGAGATCCTCGAACGCTGGGACTTCCAAGGCGAGGAACTCGAGGAGATGATGGAGCGCATCGTCTCGAAGCCGAAAGCCTGGCTGGAACTCATGATGGCCCACGAATTGAACCTCGCCCCCGTGGACGCGAGGCAGGCGAGGAAGAGCGCCGTGATCGTCGGGATCGCGGCGATTGTCGGATCGTTGATCCCCTTGCTGCCGTTCATCGTGATCGGCCCGAACATCTTGCTCGGAGTCATCGTGTCGTTGGCCATGAGCACCCTCGCCTTGTTCGCGATCGGATGGTGGAAGGCGAAGACCACGATCGGCCGTCCCACTCGAAGCGGGGTGCAGATGGCGATCATCGGCATTGCATCCGCGATCGCG
Source organism: Methanobacteriota archaeon (assembly GCA_005878325.1). Lineage (GTDB taxonomy): Archaea > Thermoplasmatota > Thermoplasmata > RBG-16-68-12 > RBG-16-68-12 > RBG-16-68-12. Next base: position 8,923 of record VBMR01000017.1, read on the forward strand.
GGATTCGGGATTGCGTTCCTGGTCAGCGGCGGGAACGTCGTCTGATTCGGTGTGGGAGAAGAGTGCGGGCACCGGGATTTGAACCCGAGCTACAAGCTTGGCAAGCTTGTGTCCTACCAGGCTAGACTATACCCGCGCGCGCGGGACGAACGCGACGGGGTTTGAATAAGTTGCGGGAGCTGAGCGGAATCGCGTTCCCTTCGAAGTCCCTGCTTCGGCCCCGCTCGTTTTCTCGATGGGCGATTGCCGGAGAGACGACGCGAGGCATCCGCGCGCGACCGGCGTTCGGGGCAACGACCTTCACCCCCAGGCCGCCATCCGAAACAACTAAGACCTGACGTGGACGCAAGCGGACATTCCACGTTTCGGTTATGAAGTCTTTGAGCAGAACTCGGCAAGTCGCCATCTGAAGTGTTCGATGCAACACAAGTCGCGCAGGTGTGCATCGCACGAGACAATCTAGGTCGAGCGACATCACGAGGAGGGGAGCATGCAAGCGAGCTTGCGAGAATCGCCAAAAAGCCGGCGGGCGTGCGAAAATTTGCGCGACTACCTTCTCCGCCACGGGCCCGCGACCGCGCAGGACCTCTTCGGGATCCTCGCCCTCTCCCGCGCCGCGACGTATGAGGTGATCCGCAAAGCGGAGAGGGCAGGCCTGATCCGCCCCGTCGCCCACGTCCACTCGGACGGGAACCACGATCCGCTGGCATGGGACATCGACTCGCCGAACCCCGAGCTCCTGTGGCGCCGCAAAGAACGGCTGCGGGGCCGATTCTGCACCTGCCTTCCGAAAGGCCGGAGCGCAGGGGGGCACGTGGCATGAGGAAGAGTTCGTACCTTGTGATCTGGTGGATGGCCCAGGCGCCCCACGCGGCCCTCTTCGAGGACCGGGTCGCGGCCGAGGCCGCCGCAAGCGTGAGGAATGCGCTCATGATCACCGTGTCGGGACAGGACGCGAAGGTCGAGTCCGTCCTGGACTGGTATCGCCGGACGGAGTCGGGGGATCCGATGCCCGCGGAGTGGAGGGACATCCTCGGACAGCTCCGCGTGCCCTGGCCTTCCCGGAAGCCCAAAGCTCAGGCCACTGCGGCCGCGGCAACCGCCTGACGACACCGGTCCGTGCGACTCACCCGGGAACCTTCTTTTACCGGACACCAATGCGTCCGGTCGAACGCGATGATCGATCGGGCGGAGACGGAGCAGGACGTCACCTTCGACGGTGCCACGGGTCCCTTGCATGGAAGGCTGTGCCCGCCGACCGGGACCGGGTGGGGCACGCTCGTGCTGTGCCACGGCCGGCATGAGACGATGGAGGGCCCGATGGTCGCGACCCTCTCGCGGCGCGCGGCGGACCTCGGGCTTTGGACCCTCCGGTTCAACTTCGCCTTCATCGATGCTGGCTCGGACCCGTCCCCGGACCACGAGGACGAGATCGCGGACCTGCGGGAGGCATGCGCCTTCGCCGCCGCGAAGTCGGGCTTCGGCGCGGCCTTCATCGCGGGACGCGGACTCGGCGCCTGGGCCTGCGTCGGCGCGGCGACCGGCGAACTGGCGGCCGGTGCGATCCTGCTCGGGCTCGCCTACACCGGACAGCCGGATCGGCGGCGGGCCCTGGAACGCCTCGAGGAGTTCGAGATCCCGACGATCGTCGTCGTGGGCTTCGAGTCGGACCGGGTCGACCTTCCCCGCCTGCGGGACCTGATCAGCCGCATGACGTCGGTGAATTTGGAGATCGTCGCCCGGGCCGACCACCGCCTCCAGGATACGGCGGGGCGGCCCATGACGGAGGCGGCGCTCATGCCCATCGAGGCCTGGTTGCGGCTGCGCCGGAAGGAACGGGAAAGCCGGTAGAGGCCGCCTGCGGAGGCGTCACCAGTGCCTTTTTTCGTACTTCCATGCCGGTCAGACCGATGCTTTTATCGCGGGGAAATCCTCATGTTACGCTCAAGGATGGGACGCACCGTGTGGACCCTGAGACGACGGATTCTGGTGGTCGGCACTCTCGCCTGCCTCCTCCTCGCGACGGTCGGCATCAGCAGCCCCGCCTCCGCCCGGCGCGATATCGTGTTCCAGCTGTTCGGCAGCCGGACGGCGGGATGGGGCTTCACGAACACCTCTCTGACGAGGCCCGGTCCCACGATCGAGGTCTGGGTCGGGGACAACGTGACCCTGAACCTCACCTCGCTTGACGGACGGACGCACACGTGGTTCATCGACTACGACAACAATTCCCAACGCGACGCCGTCGAGCCGCGATCCAATCCCTTTGGGCCTTCGAGAACACCGGTCCTCTGGAACTTCACGGTCTCGAACGTGACCGGGACCTTCCGGTATCGGAGCGACCGAGGCTCGGACGTCAATACGATGTGGGGCAACATCACGGTCTCGCCCGAGGGAACGGGCAGCTTCCTCGACCTCGGCGTCGTGGTCGTCGGTGTCATCGTCCTCGCGATTGCCGTCGTCGCGATCATCGCGTTCGTCGCCCGCCGCTCCCGGTCCATGCCTCCGCCGCCGCCTCCCGAGGAAGATCGTCCTTCTCCGTAAGGGCGTCCGCACATTTCTTTAACCGGGTTCCTATCCAGCGCTCGCGTGACGCGGCTCGCGGACATCGGGGAACGGGCAGCGATCGAGATCCTGTCCCGCATCTACGACCGCGGGCAGCCGATCGGACTGGGGCACGACTGCGGCGTGGTCGAGTGGGGGGACGACTACCTCGTCGTGACGACGGATGTCGTGAACCAGAAGACGCACATCCCGGCGGGTGCGGCCCCGGCCCAGATCGGATGGTATGCGACCGCCGTGAACCTGAGCGACATCGCGGCCGCGGGGGCCCGGCCCCTCGGGTTCGTCGCGTCGCTCTCCCTGTCCGCTTCCACGGAGGTCGAGTTCCTGCGGGGCCTCGCCCAGGGCATCGAGGAGTGCGTCCGGACCTTCGGGATCGCGGTCCTGGGTGGCGACACGAAGGAATCGGACACGCTGTCCATCGCGGGCACCGCCTTCGGCCGCGTGCGGAAGGACCGGATCCTCCTGCGGACGGGCGCGAAGCCCGGGGACGTGATCGTCGTCACAGGGGAGATCGGCCGGGCGGGACACGCCGCGCGCCTCCTCGAAGGGAATCGCGCCCTCCGATCGGAGGCCTTGGACCAATTGCTCCGGCCCTATCCCCGGATCGCCGAAGGCATGTTCCTCTCCGAGTCCGGCGCCGTCACGAGCTGCATCGATCTCTCCGACGGCCTCGGCGTGAGCGTCGCCCAGCTCGCGGCGATGACCCACCTCTCGTACCAGATCGACTTCGACGCGTTGCCCCTCTACCGCGGGTTGAAGGACCTGCCGCCCGCGGCCGCGAAGGACCTCGCCCT
>VBMR01000238.1 GCA_005878325.1 Methanobacteriota archaeon
AACCTCCGAGTTCTCTATCCGACGATCTCCCGCGAGGACCAGGATCGCTTCGCTCTCGACAGCCACCGCCGCGCCATCGTGGCGATCGAGTCCGGTCGCTTCGCGGAGGAAATCGTCCCGGTGCCCGTGTCGCAAAAGGCAGGCGAGGTACGCGTCGTCTCGGTCGACGAGCCGCCTCGACCCGATACCTCCCTTGAAGCGCTCGCCCGACTCCGCCCCGCGTTCCGCGAAGGAGGCACGGTGACCGCCGGAAATGCGAGTGGCATCTCGGATGGTGCCGCCGCGGTCCTCATGATGAGCGACGCGAAGGCCCGCGAACTCGGCATCGCCCCACTCGTCCGAATCGTATCCTCTGCCGCCGCGGGAGTCGAACCGCGGACGATGGGACTCGGTCCCGTCCCGGCGACGCGAAAAGCGCTCGCCCGCGCCGGCTTGCAGGTGGAGGACCTCGGCCTGACCGAGCTGAACGAGGCCTTCGCGATCCAAGCCCTCGCGGTCATGCAGGAGCTCCGCCTCCGGCCCGACATCACGAACGTGAACGGCGGCGCGATCGCGCTCGGTCATCCTCTCGGATGCTCCGGCGCGCGGATCGTCTGTACCCTCGTCCACGAGATGCGTCGCCGCGCGCCTCGAGCGCGACGACCGTACTACGGCCTCGCGACGCTCTGCGTCGGCGTGGGTCAGGGCGAGGCGACGATCTTCGAATGGGTCGGGACCTGAGCTTCAATCGCTCATTCGGAAGGCGGGGCGGCGGCCTCGAAGAAGGCCCGCAGGGAGTCGAACGCCCGCTGCCAGATGCCGTTCCAGTCCCCTGGGACCGGGAAGGCCGATCGATGGATCAGATGAATGAAGGTTTGGGGGCCCTTCGGCGCGAGCTCGTAGATGACGTTCGTCTCGAGCGTCCCGCCCTCCCGCGGGATGGGCCACATGAACGACAGCTTGCCGGGGCCGTCGATCACCGTGATCGTGCCTTCGACCCGCCCCTCGGGAAGGGTGCCCTCGTACCGGCCCCCGTACTCCGGCTCGATCCGGACGTCCGAGGCCCACCACTGCCCGACCTTGTCCGGTGTCACAAGGGCCTCGAAGACGAGGGGGAGCGGCGCGGGAACGTTCACCTTCACGTCCGCCAGGACGACCGGATGGGGCGTCGGCGCGGGCTTCTTGGCCACCGCCGGGCCGGGGGTTGGGGCCGCCATGCGGTGGCTATTCGCGACAGGGCTATAATGGTGGCGGGGACGATTGTCACAACGGATTCTTACAACGGGCGCACACGAGGCGGCAGTCCTTCTTGCACTCCATGCACGTGCCGTGCAGGAAGCGCTCCCGCACGGGGGCGTGATGGCAGTCGCTCACCGCGACGACCATGTGCCCGCAGTAGTCGCACAGGTGCTGGACCGGTTTCTTGCCCGCGACGTACCGTTGGTAGGCCATCAGGATCACGAGGATCAGGACGAGCGCGCCGATGATCAGGGCGACCATCCAGCATTGGAGGCTCCCCTCCGTCTGGAAGGGGACCGCGGCCCCGGCGGGCACGGGACCCCATGTCGCCTCCTCGTTCAAATATTAATGGGTGCGGCGCTCCTCTGTTAGAGAAGGACCGAACAAACACCGCGGTCTGATATGCTTCGGGGCCTCTGACCCACCTCGACCGGTGGGCCCATGATCCTGACGACCCGCGCGATTGGCGTGCTCCTTACGATGGCCCTGGCGACGGGCGGCGCGGCATGGGGCTTTCACACATTTCTATCCGACGGGGACGGCGCGGGGTCCGATCACGGACT
>VBMR01000239.1 GCA_005878325.1 Methanobacteriota archaeon
TTCCGGCCTTGCTCGGGCGACTCGGCTTCTTCGCACGCGGCATGAGGAACTCCTCCGGCCTTGCACGGCCTCGGCGGGCCATATCTTTTGCGGATGCGAAGTCCTCCGGCGGACTTCTCATGGCCGCGAAGCAAGGTTCAAGTTGAGGCCCGCGATGAACGCGCCCCGTGCGTGGGTGGCCCAGCTTGGTCAAAGGCGCAGCGTTGAGGTCGCTGTCCCGAAGGGGTTCGCAGGTTCAAATCCTGCCCCACGCATCCTGGGCCTCGATTCCTGAAAATCGATGGGAGAAACCTGCGGTCAGTCTGGACGACTGGGTCCATGTCGCCTTGCGCGTTCACTCATCCGGAGCAGGGTCGGTGGCGGCATCGGACGGAAGCAACCCACGCCCTTCCAATTCCGCGACCTTCAGCCAGAACAAGGCTAGAAGGGCGTTCACGGTTGCTTGGCCCGGAGCGATGTACATGTATTCCGCCCGTTCGGCGTAGTCCATCGCCTTCGCCATTGGAGTGATCGCGTGCGTCTCGCCGGTTTCGTCGAATGACAGCAGGCGTTGCTCCCCCGGTGAGCCAGTCGAATGGGCGGCCTTGGTTTAAGGGTATCCCATTCCACCTGGATTTCTCCTGGACGCTCATGAAATGATTCGGTTCTTTGATAACACGCGGGATTTCGTTTCCGCCGCGCGGCGGAATGTTCTCCAGGAGAAACACCGAATCGCCGACTACGCAACGAGCCATCCCCGGGCGTCCGCCATCAGGATCGCAAGCGTGACCACGGTCGACTCGAACGCGCCGGACCGTGCGTCTGCGAGCGCCTGTGTCACGCTCACCCGTTCGAGGGAGGCGACCTCGTCGGGATTGGGTCTCCGACCCGTCGGGCGAGGGTCCCTCGTGAAGAAGAGGTGCAGCATCCCCTCCAGGTACCCGGTCAGACTGTTCCCCGTATACATTTCCAGGAGGCGACTCGCATCATAGCCGGTCTCCTCGAGAAGTTCCCGTCGAGCGCAGACCTCCGCCGTCTCGCCGTCGTGCGCCACGCCCCCGGGGAGCGAGACCACGACCCGACCGAGCCCATGCCGATACTCGCGCGTGAGCAGGACTTGCTTCTCCTTCGTGACCGCGAGGACCGCGGCAGAGGTCCCGTAGTGGATTCGGATCCAACGTCTTCGGGCCCCGCTCGGCAGTTCGACCTCGTCCTCGGAGATGGGAGGCCAAGCCTCCCGGATCTTCGAGGTGGCGACCACGCGCGGCTCGGAAACCACGTTCGCCTCCGGTCGACGGGACACCGCGCCGCCGATACTTAGGGCCGTCGCCCCGAGGGCCCATTCCTCGGAAAGATGACGGGAACACAACACTTATTACGCGCCACCCGAGTTCCCGCGTGATGCCCCTCCGGTTCTGGAAGAAAGACAAGGCGGAGAAGGGCCCGGAAGAAGCCCAGAAGCCAGAGCCGACGGAAGAAAAAGAAGAGGCGAAGGAGAAGCCCACGCCGCCGGTGGAGACGGGGAAGCTAGAACCCGAGGTGAAGAAAGCCGAGGCGAAAAAACCGGAGACCGGGAAGGTCGAGCCCAAGAAGCCGGAAGGGAAGCCCGCCCCGCCTCCGACCCCGCAAGAGATCGAGGCGGCCCTGAACGAGGCCCACGCGGTCTTCGTGGACCTCGGGCTCACGGTCCCGCCGACGCGGCCCGTCTTCGGGAAGCGGGTGGCCGGGTACCCGGGGGGCGAGGCCGCCTTCGCCGCATCGTACCGGAGCGAGCGGCATCGCGCGGTCACGCGCGTCCTCGCGGATTGGCTCGGATTCCGGTTGCCGGACGCCTTCGAGCCGGACGCCCTTCTCTCGGAGGTGAACCTGCGCCTCAGTTCGTTCAAGCTGTCGATCCAGTTGAAGGACCTCACGTGGCTCGACAAGGAGCTCAACCTGCGGAAGGCGAAGCTCGTGATGGGCGACGTGGAACGGGTCGTCCGCTTCAAGGACGCCCGGGACTTTGTGAAGTCCGTGAACGAGTTGATCGGATCGAAGAAGCTCGCGTTCCTGGAGCTGGAGACGTGGGGCGACGACTACGCGTTCCTTTTGGTGCGGGAGCCCCGGTGGGACAAGATCGCCGCGACGGAGTGGGTCGTCGTGAAGGCGGAGCAGACGGCGAAGGGCGGCGAGTGCGGGGAATGCGGCGCCCCGGTCGGAAAATACTGGAGCGACTGCCTGAAGTGCGGGGCCGTGTTCGGCTAATCCTTCTTCTCCGCCTTCTTCGGCGTCTCTTTGGTATCCGGCATCTCGATCTTCAGGCTGTCCGGTCCCCCAGGTTCCGCCCGCAAGATGGGACGCGGATCGTACATCTTCTCCGGCCACTCGCGGCGCTCGACCCGCATGCCGCAGTGGGGGCAGTTCTTCGCGTCGAGGTGCTC
>VBMR01000240.1 GCA_005878325.1 Methanobacteriota archaeon
GGATCGGAGAGCCGATCCCACGAAGTCAGGCCGTTTCCGATGTACCGAGCGCCGCAGCCTTCGTCGAGGATGTCGGATATCCCGTGATCGTCCGCGCCGCGTACACCCTCGGAGGGAGCGGGAGCGGCATCGCTCATTCCGCGGAGGAGCTCGAACGGATCGTGGGAATGGGCGTCGCATATTCCCGGATCAAGCAGGTCCTCGTGGAGGAGTCCGTCCTCGGGTGGAAGGAGTTCGAGTACGAGGTGATGCGGGACGGGGCGGACAACTGTATCACCATCTGCAACATGGAGAACCTGGACCCGATGGGCGTCCACACGGGCGAGTCGATCGTCGTCGCGCCCGCCCAGACCCTGAGCGACTCGGACCACCAAAACCTCCGGTCCGCCGCCCTCCGGATCATCCGTGCGCTGGGGGTCGAGGGCGGCTGCAACATCCAGTTCGCGGTCCATCCGTTGACGGGCGAGTACCGAGTGATCGAAGTGAACCCCCGGGTCTCCCGTTCGTCCGCCCTCGCATCGAAGGCGACCGGTTATCCGATCGCCCGGATCGCCGCGAAGATCGCGATCGGCCTGCGCCTCGACGAGATCCCGAACCCGGTCACCGGCAAGACCCTCGCCTCCTTCGAGCCCACCTTGGACTACGTCGTCACGAAGATCCCGCGATGGCCGTTCGACAAGTTTCCCACCGTGGACCGGCGCATCGGGACGTCCATGAAGAGCACGGGCGAGGTGATGGCCATCGGGCGGACGTTCGAGGAGTCTCTCCTGAAGGCGATCCGCTCTCTCGAGATCGATCGGGTCGGCCTCGAGCCCCGTTCCTGGTCCGACGACGACCTCGTCCGAGAGCTGCGGGAGCCCACGGATGAGCGCCTGTTCGCGATCGCGGAAGCCGTGCGCCGCGACCTGCCGACGGAGAAGATTGCGGCTCTCACCGCGTGGGATCCGTTTTTCATCGAAAAGGTCCGGCACCTCGTGAAGCTGGAGTCGGGCCTCCGGAACCCGAAGGCCTCCCGCGACGTGCTCGCGGAGGCGAAGCGATTCGGCTTCGCCGACGAATCGATCGCCGCCCTCTCCAAGACGACCGAGGAATCCGTTCGTCGGAAGCGGCCGCGGGCCGCTTACAAGATGGTCGACACGTGCGGGGGCGAGTTCGAGGCCCGCACTCCCTACTTCTATTCGACGTACGAACCGAGGGGCGAGACCTCGCGGTTGAAGGGGAAGAAGGTCCTGATTGTCGGGAGTGGACCGATCCGGATCGGGCAAGGGGTCGAGTTCGACTACTGCTGCGTCCAGGGAATCCTGGCTCTGCGGGAGGCCGGCGTCTCCGCAATCATCGCGAACAACAATCCGGAGACCGTGTCGACGGACTTCGACATCTCGACCCGCCTCTACTTCGAACCCCTCCTGCTCGAGGACGTCCTGAACATCATCGAGGAGGAGAAGCCGGACGGCGTGATCGTACAATTCGGGGGACAGACCTCGATCAACCTGGCGGTGCCGCTCGCCCAAGCCCTCGCCCGCCGGCGCTCCAAGACGCGGATCCTCGGCACGCCTCCCGCATCGATCGATCTCGCGGAGGACCGGAGGAAGTTCGCCGCCCTCATGAAGCGCCTTCGCGTCCGGCAGCCGCAAGCCGCATCCGGATACAGCTTCGATGAGGTGAGGGTGGTGGCGGCCCGGATCGGATATCCGGTCCTTGTCCGACCATCCTACGTCCTCGGGGGCCGCGGCATGGAGATCGTCCACAGCGAGGAGGACCTCGCCCGCTTCATGGAGACCGCGACGCGGGTGTCGAAAGACCATCCGGTCCTCGTCGACCGGTACCTGTCGCACGCGACAGAGATCGACGTAGATGCTGTCTCCGACGGAACGGACGTGTTCATCGGAGGGATCCAAGAGCACATCGAGGAGGCGGGCATCCACTCGGGCGACGCGGCGTGCGTGCTTCCCGCACAGACTCTGTCCGACTCGGTCCTCGACGACATCCGGCGGATCACGCGAAAGGTTTCGAAGGCCCTCAAGACCGTCGGACTGATCAACCTCCAGCTCGCCGTGAAGGACGACGACGTGTACGTCCTCGAGGCGAATCCCCGCGCGAGCCGCACGATCCCGTATGTCTCGAAGGCGATCGGGGTCTCCCTCGCGAAGGTCGCCACGAACGTCATGCTCGGTCGCACGCTTCGAAGTATGGGCCTCGTCGGGGAGGCACGGATCGACCATGTCGCCGTGAAGGCGCCCGTGTTCCCGTTCCAGCGCCTCCCGGGGGTCGACGCGATCCTGGGACCGGAGATGAAGAGCACCGGCGATACGCGACCCGCGGGACCGCGCAGTTCCTGCGGGAGCACGGGGTCGATGCGACGACCGTGTACCGCATCAGCGAGAACCTTTCGCCGGATGCATTGGGCCTCATGCGACGCGGGGAGATCCGGCTCGTGATCAACACGCCGACCAACTCGACCGGGGCGAGGCGGGACGGATACATGATGCGCCGCCTGGCGGTGGACCTGAACATCCCGTTCATTGCGACGATCCAAGGGGCGGAGGCCGCCGTCGAGGCGATGGAAGAGATCCGGTCCGGTGACCTGGATGTCGCGCCCCTCCAGGAGTACGGCCGGGCTGCCCGCCGGAAGGGACCAAAGCTTTAGCGGGCCCGCACGATGGTCGAGCCGTGCGCCTATTGCGGTTCCTGGGTCCCGCCATCTTGCTACTCGGACTCCTCAGCTTGGCCGTTGCCGTCTCGCGGGGAGAGGCGAGCCTCTACCTGATCGTGATCATCCCCGCGGTCGTGGGTACGGGGCCCTTGGCCTTCCTCGGAATCCTGCTCGTCTTCTTCGGTTTCTTCCTCACGTTCTTCCTGTGGTCCGCGGGCGCACCGCCCCTTGCCGCTCCGATGGAGCCGCCCGCCATCCCGGGACCCGAGGCCCCGTCCCAAGTCCCACTACGGCGACGATGGGGAGGCGTCGTGTTCCTCGGCCCGTTCCCCGTGGTCTTCGGCTCGGACCCGCAGATGACACGCACGATGCTCGTCCTCGGCGCGGTGCTGTTCCTGGCGCTTCTCGCGCTAACGATTGCGCTTCTCCTGGCCTGACCTTTTTATCGGCTCGTGGGTATCCGGCGGCCCGATGAAGGTCCTGGTCACGGACGGACTCGATGCAGCCGCACTCGCCACCCTGCGCAAGGCCCATCAGGTGGACGTCCAAGAACTCGACGCGAAAGGTCTCCTCACGGCGATCGCCTCCTACGAAGGGATCATCGTCCGAAGCCGAACGAAGGTCACGAAAGAGGTATTCTCCCGCGCCACGCGGCTCAAGGTCGTCGGGCGATCGGGGGTCGGGGTGGACAACATCGACGTCGAGGAAGCGACCGCCCGCAAGATCGTCGTCGTGAACGCCCCCACCGCGAGCACGGTCAGCGTCGCGGAGCTTGCGATCGGCCACATGGTCTCCCTCCTCCGTCACCTGCCGGAAGCCGACCTCTCCGTGCGGAGCGGCAAGTGGGAGAAGGCGAGGTTCGAAGGCCGCGAGCTGTTCGGCAAGACCCTCGGGCTCCTCGGTTCCGGCCGCATCGGCGCGGAGGTCGCGAAACGGGCGCAGGCGTTCGGGATGAAAGTGATCGCGCACGATCCCTACATGGCCTCCACGACGGCGAACGGCCTCGGCATTCGACTTGTCGGCAAGGACGAGCTGTTCCGGGATGCGGACGTCCTCAGCATCCACGCGGCCCTCACAGCGGAGACCCGCGGCCTCGTCGGCGCACCGCAACTCTCGAAGATGAAACGAAGTGCGGTCCTCGTGAATTGCGCACGAGGAGAGATCGTGGATGAAGCGGCACTAGCCGACGCCCTTCGCGCCGGGACGATCGCGGGAGCCGCCATCGATGTGTTCGCGACGGAGCCTCCGGTCGGGAGTCCCCTCCTGACCGCGCCGAACGCCGTCTTCACGCCCCACCTGGGCGCTTCGACCGCAGAAGGACAAGCGAGGGCCGGCGCGATCGTGGCCGAGCAGGTGATCCAGGTCCTCGCGGG
>VBMR01000241.1 GCA_005878325.1 Methanobacteriota archaeon
AAGAAGCGGCTCGTCTCGATGGGCTTCGACATCGGTCGGAGCGAGACGCCCATCACCCCGGTCATGCTCGCCGATTCGGCGACCGCGAAGCGCTTCAGCGAACGACTGTTCGAGGAGGGGGTGTTCGCCCTGCCGATCGTCTTCCCGATGGTCGCGCGGGACAAGGCCCGAATCCGGAACATCGTGAACGCGGGGTTGAAGCGGCAGGACCTGGACGACGCCTTGCGCGCCTACGAAAAGATCGGCAAGGAGCTCAAGGTCATCCCCTAGATTTCTGGGTAAGCCTTCTTCCGCGCGTACAGGATCGGGAGGACGTCGTAGCCGAGGGCCCGGAAGACGGCCTCCGATGCCTCGTTGCCCGGCTCGATCAGAGCCGCGAACATCCGCATGCCTTGCTCCCGTAAACCTCTCTCCGCGGCGCGAACGAGACGGGAGGCGACGCCCCGACGTCGGTAGTCCGGATGGACCGCCAGGCGATTGATCCAGCCCTTCCGAGTGTCATGCGTCCCGAGGACGGCCCCCACCAGTTGGTCGCCATCGAAGGCCCCGAGGTACACGTTGCCCCGGACCCGAAGCTGGCGGGCAATGGCCGTCCGTCGGTCCCGACCTTTCGAGCGAGGCTCGAGCCCACTCACACGGAAAAGATCAATCAAGGCGTCGTAGTCCGATTGGACCAACCGTCGGATCCGGACGGGGATGGTCAGTCCTCCCGCGAGACAAGATGACGGGTGGGTCGAGAGAACAGGTCGGCGGCATCCCGCGGGAGCTCGTCGCGCAGGAATGCGGGCATGAAGGGAAACGCCGACAGCCGCGCGACGGGAAGAAGCCGCATCCGGATGTGCGCCTCCCGGCTCGGGATGTACCCGTGGGGATCCGGTCGTGGGAACTCGGAGTTCAGGTCGAGGAGAAAGTAGAACCCGACCTCGTGCGTTCGGACCCGCTTCAAAGTGTAGAAGTTTTCGTGGACGTAGACCATTTTCTCCGGCTCCCGAATCAGGAACTCCCGATCCGCGTCAGGCGATCCGAGCACCGAGCTCCGCCTCCGAATCCGGCTGGAGCAGCACGACCCGCCCGTCCGCCTGGACGGCACCGAGGCACAAGACCTCGGACATGAAGGGACCAATCTGGCGGGGCGGGAAGTTTGTCACCGCGATGACAAGACGGCCGAGCAGGTCTTCCTTCCGATACCAACGCCGGACCGCCGCAGAGGACGTCCGGGTTCCGATGGGCCCGAAATCGATTCGTAGCTTGTACGAGGGATTCCGTGCCTCCGGGAAGTCCTGGACCTCGACGACTCGCCCGACGCGCATCTCGACCTTTTGGAAGTCTTCGACGGCGATCGTCCCCATCGACGTTCGACCGCGAAGTGGCTTTCCCGATTTGAGCCCTTCGTCAGACCGCGCGGGATTCGGGGCTGCGCACACCAAGGTGCTTGCAGAGTCGTTCGTGCTCCTCGCGGCTCGTCCACTCGACCCGGAGGTAGTCCGCAATCTCGCGGTCGGTCATGCCGAGCCGCCGGGCCTCGTCGACGGCGACCTGGTACGCCTCGACCTCCGTCGGCCGATCCACGTAATTGTACCGACGATCCCAGAGTTCCTTCCCGGCATGCCACTGGCGGATGTGTGTGAGCTCGTGGAGGACGTCCAGGTAGACGATCTTCGCCTCGCCTTCCCGGAGGTACCCGAGCCCCGCGACCACGTTGCCTGCCTTGTCGTCAATGTACATGTACATGTCCTCCGGGACGACGTCGATCTTGGAGTCCTCGAGGACCGTCTCGCGGAGACCGTCGGGAAAGATTGCGCGGAATGCCGCGGACCGATCAAGTCCCGGGAAGACCTCGAGGATCGGGTGCTTCCCTGCCTTCACCTTTCGGTTCACCTGGACGAAGGACATTCTCCGTTCCCATCGACGACGTCGAAGAAAAACCTATCCGTCGCTCGTCGGGCAGGGTCAATTGCCACGGGTCCCAAACCAAGCGGCGAGCTGCTTCCCGTTCCGCTTCCGCCAGGCGGCATTCACGCGAATCTTCTCGATCGCCTGTTGAACGGCCCGATTCACCTCCGGAGCCTCGCGGGCCCGGAAGAACCGGTCCACGTCCTTTGAGGCCTCCGGCGTCGTGAAGGCCTGTGCAATCTGCACGAGCCGACGAATCAGGAACCCGGATTCCGCGTACCGTCGATAGAGCTCGTCCCAATTCTCCTTGACAAAGTCCCAGGCCAGGTTCCGCCCCACGCTGGGACGGCTCATCGCGGAACTCGCGATCACCACGACGGCGTCCTGGGATCGGACCGCATCCGTGAGGGACCGTCG
>VBMR01000242.1 GCA_005878325.1 Methanobacteriota archaeon
CCTCGTCCGCCTCCTGGGCGACCAAGGCGTACACGACGCCGCGCACGTCAGGGTGAAGGCTTGCAGGGTCCCGCAGATATCGCTCGAAACGTCTCGCGGCCTCGTCGAGGACGGGCCGGAAGGAGTGGTGTCCGAGACGTCCCAGGACGGTCGACCGCTTCAGGGCGTCGAGGTGGCCCTCCCCCGGTTTCGGATCCCATCCGGTGCGCTCTCCGACCAGGCGGAGGAGGTCCCGCCCGTAGGCATCGAAGCGTTCCAGGTATGGCTCGTCCGCGATCAAAGTCTCGAAGTCGTGCAGGGAGTCGACGATCGAGCGCCATGCGGTCGCGTCGTCCTCCTCGCGGTACGCCGAGGTGAGCTCGAGGAGGGTCGTCGCAGGGAGGTAGCCGGCCCGCATGAGGGCGTGCGCGTCGTTCTGGAGGCCCATCCGGTCCTCCACGCCCATTTCTCCCGCAGCCACCGCTTCTCGGAGACGATCCCATTCCTCCCGAGGATAGTTGACCCGATAGAAGCCGGTCTGCCCGGCGTTCACCTTGATCCAGTCTTTCGTCAAAGGTCGACGGGATCGAGGGAGGGGATGGGTCTCGCTCTTCTTCTCCAGAAGGAGGCTGATGGGCTTTCGCTGTCCGGCCCGGCTGATACGGACCGGGACCTTCCATCGCGTCGCGTCCTTCGACGATCCGAGGATGTGATTGTACAGGAACC
>VBMR01000018.1 GCA_005878325.1 Methanobacteriota archaeon
ATTCCCGCGGCCACCAACGGTGCGCCTAACCAGAGATTCGCGAGGGCGTAGCCCGCCAGCGATGGACTGATGGACGACGACACAGTGCGAGTTGCGCTCGTCAGCCCCGCGGCCGCGGTCCGGTCCGATTCATCGACAATCGACATGACGTACGATTGCCTCGCCGGCACGTCCATTTGTGACAACGATTGACGACACAGTAAGAGGAAGACAGCCGTCCATGGCGTCGGTGCGAGTGCGACCCCGATGAGGAAGACGTTCGAGGGCACGTGAGTGAAGACCATCGTCCGCAACAGGCCGATCTTCCGGGCGATTCGTTCAGACAGGAGAAACGACGCAGCGGTCACCATCTGGGTCGCAAAAAAGATTACCCCCAGGGTGGACAAATCCAGTCCAAATCGGAGGTAGAAATAGTACGAGAGAAGGCTCTGTCCGATGAAGCCTCCGCCGAACGAGTCTACCGCAAAGAGGATCGACAACTTGGCCACGATGGGACGACCCCGTGGCGAGAGCACCGACCGTTTTACGAGACGAAACTCCGATTCGACACCCTTCGACAGCGAAGCATACAGCACGGCCCCGATTAGTCCTGAAATCATGTAGCCTACGAAGAGGGGCGAGTAGCCAATGTACCTTGGAAGTCCCGCTAGAAGCGCCCCGGCCGAAGACGCCCCGTACCCGACGAGATTGTACACGCTAAAGGCCAAGGTCCTCCGATCCGCTCGAGAGGCCCGCGGGAGGATCACCTGTTCGAGCGAGAGAAATGGCCCGACTTCGCCCGCGCCGACCGTCATGTTCCCCACGATGCCAGCGAACACCGGGGCCCACCAGTCCCTTGAGATGAGGAGGAGCGTTCCCGCGACGAAATCGGTCAGGGCGAAGAAGACGAGCGTTTTCCTGCGACCAATGCGGTCCGCGACGAAGCTGATGATGAACGTGTAGAGTGCACTGCTGAGTACCGTAAC
Organism: Methanobacteriota archaeon; assembly: GCA_005878325.1. Classification (GTDB taxonomy): domain Archaea; phylum Thermoplasmatota; class Thermoplasmata; order RBG-16-68-12; family RBG-16-68-12; genus RBG-16-68-12. The sequence goes on from VBMR01000018.1 coordinate 966, forward strand.
GGTCAGGACCACTCCGATGGCGAGGGGGCTGAAACCCAGTTGGGCCAAGTATACGCCGAAGATGACCCCGAGAAACCCGTAGGGAATAGTGCGGACAGTCTTCTCGAAGAAGATGAGTTTGCCATCCCGATCGATCCAGTCTCCGAAACCCGTAGGACCCACCGCGTTCAGAGCGTCCGCCGGGGGCGGTTCGGAGGCCGCGAGGCCCTGCCCCCGGAACTTGCGGAGTGGACCGGGATCCATTTCAATTCCATGTGGATTTCCAGTTCGTCCTCCTCCTTAGCGTACAGGAACTTGAATGTTACCGGCTCGGTGGGCTGAATCAGGATCTTCTTCTGTCCCGGTAAGATTTTTGAAGTATCGACCGAACGCCGGGCCAATCCTTCCCCCAACGCCACAAGAAACTTCGAGAGCTCGTCCTTCCCGAGACGGCCCTTGTAACGGAAGATCGACTCGTGGACCTCTCGGTAGTTTTCCAAGACTTCCATCATTTTCGTCCAATGGCTCATGGTCTGGGAGAGCTCGGCCCGTCCTTTGCCCGTAAGGGCGTAATGCTTCCGGTCGAGACCTTCATCCCGGAACTCGATTCGACTCGTCACAAGGCCGCCCTCCTCGAGCTTCTCGAAGGCCGGGTAGATCGTCCCGGTCTTGGGCCTCCAGTAACCGGAGAACCGCTTCTCGAGCTCCCGGATCACTTCGTACCCATACATCGGCTTCTCGGACAACAAGAGGAGCAGCCAAAGGGAGACGGCTCCGATTTTCATTCCTCGCGGTGCGGTGACGGCCATCAAATCAGCCCGTGCCGGTCGATGCGCGTTCGGGTTTATATGCGTAGATATCCTACGCAATGGCCAGGTCGGCCAGCTCGCAAGACAGGTTAATATACATAGCTGCGCTACCTGCGTAGCGACTCTACTTAGGGAGGACTTCAATGAAATGGGTAACCCGAGAGAAGGCGAAGGTAGACCGGATCGCGTGTCCTTGGCTCATCACGAAATTCGTGGATCCGAAGGCGGAATTCCTGTTCGTGCCGCGCGAAAAGGTCTTGGACGTCGCGAAGGAACAGAACGCGATACCGTACGATAGCCCCGGTGCCGAACTCCACCACTACAAGGAAGCAGGCGACGAGCGGTGCAGCTTCGACGCTATCATCAAGAAGTACAAGCTCACGGATCGAGCTCTCCTCGATATGGCGGAGATCGTGCGCGCGGCGGACGCGGGGCCTCGAAATCCTCGACCGGAGGGCGCGGGCCTGGAGGCGATGGCCCTCGGGTTCCGTGAGAACGCGAAGGACGATTTCGAGAACATGCGGCTCCAGTTCCCGGCATACGATGCGCTCTACAGCTACTGCCGTCTCAAGGTCGAGGGCAAGGCCAAGTTGGAGCACGCGCCTCGATGAGCCTCCGTCTCCTGGGCCACATCGAGCTTCCTGCGCACGCCAGGGAAGGCGCCTTCGATCACGCCGCCGTCCATCACCAGTCCTCTCGGCTCTATGTCGCCCATACATCCAACGATGATGTCGATGTCGTAGACTGCGCTTCGGATCGATTCCTTCGGTCCGTCCACGGACTGAAAGGGGTCGCAGGCGTCCTCGTGTCGGACGAGCGAGATCTCTTCTTCACCGCAAATCGCGGGGAGAACACGATCAGCATTTTCTCAGTCGCCCGAGAGCAAGAAATGGTGAGGCTCTACTCGGGAATCCGTCCCAACGGGCTCGCCTTCGATCCGTCGCGAGGACTCTTGCTGGTGGCAAACGTCGGCGACCCCGAAATCGGCAATTCATCGACCGTTTCGATGGTGGACGCCAGTCAGAAGGCCGTGATCGGGACCGTGGTGCTTCCGGGGCGACCCCGGTGGGCTGTGTATGACGAGAGGACGGCCGTTTTCTACCTGAACATCGCAGATCCTCCCCTCATCCTGGAAATCGATGCGAAGACTCCCTCAAAGATGCTGGAGAGATACAAGGTGCCCGCTACTGGACCGCATGGCCTCGATCTCGACCCCCAGGGGAGACAACTCTTCTGCGCTTGTGACACGGCGAAGCTAGTCGCGGTAGACCTGAACTCGAGTGAGATTCGGGCGGTCGGGGAGCTCAGCGGCCCGCCCGATGTTGTGTTCTTCAACTCGCGGCTGAACCATGTCTATGTCGCCGTTGGCACCCCGGGCGTGATTGACGTCTTCGACGCAAAGCGAATGAAGCTCCTCGAAAGCGTCACGACGGAGAAAGGAGCCCACACATTGGCGTTCGACCAAAGGAAAAACAAGGTCTACGCCTTCCTACCTGCCACCCACAGGGCGGCGGTATATCAAGACGGATGAGGTCGTGAGGTGTTGCGAATGGACCAGCATGAGATGTTCACCGAAGTCGTAGAAAACGTCGCGAAGATGTGCGCCGTCAGCGCCATGACCGCTCCGAAGAGCGGAGGGCAGCTCTTCCTCAAGGGATCCAAGCCCTTCATCGAGACCACCATCGTCCAGGACAAAGAAACCCTCCACCGCCTCGCGGAGTGGCTTCGGGCGCGGGGGACGAAACTCAAGAACCCCATCTTCTTCCGCGATGCCGACACGACCGAGAAGGCGGACCTCATTCTGTTCATCGGACTCGAGAAGTGGTATCCACCGATGTACGACTGCGGCGCGTGCGGATACGGCACCTGCAACGAATTTCTGCGCGCCACCCCAGCCCATCACACCAAGGAGTCTGAGGATTGGGAATTCCTCGGACCGATTTGCCAGCTGAGGTGCATCGACCTGGGTATTGCGGTGGGATCCGCTGCGAAGCTCGCGAGCATGAACAACGTGGACACCCGCTGTCAAACCCGAGTCGCCGCCGCCGCGAGGCACCTCGGAATTATTCACTCGGACCTCGCCGTCGCGCTTTCGATGAGCGTGTCCCATAAGAGCATTTTTTTCGACAAGAAGATCCCTCAGGTCGACTTCGAAGGTGTGCCAACGTCGTGAGCCAACCTAGTCGGGAGAGATCCGGCTCAACATCCTCTACAATCTGGCGATTTTTGGGGGCTTCCGCGAGGTGCGGCCCGAAGGAACCTGATCATTCGCCGATGTGACGCCGGTATGCGGCGGAATCCATCAATGCCTTCGCCTCGCCTGGGTTCGAGGCCTCCACCACGACCATCCAACCCGCGGCGTACGGTTCCTTGTTCACCAATTCGGGCTGGTCCACGAGCGCCTTGTTCACCTCGACGACTTTGCCGGAGAGGGGTGCAAAGATCTCGCTGACGGCCTTCACGGATTCCACCGTGCCGATCGGCTCCCCCTGTTTGACGGCTTTCCCGATCGGCGGGACCTCGACATAGACGACATCGGTCAATTCGCTCTGCGCGAAGTCCGTGATGCCGATGCGGGCCCGATTCCCCTCGAGCTTCGCCCACTCGTGATCTTTCGTGTAGCGGAGCCCGTCTGGGATGTTGGACACGAGAATCGCAACCGAGCCGCCTCGATGCGGCGGTCCCGATATGAGGGTTTCGTCATCCAGGCGCCTTCGCCAAGGCGAACCAGTTTCCCTCGCTCCCGAAGAAGCGTTCTCCCTGAAGCCCGGATTCGATCACGGATTCCCCGAGCTCGCCCTCGCGGAACAAGTGATACGGCCGGGAAACCTCAGAACCGTCCGGGAGGCGCCACGGAATTTCCACGTCGGGCTTCTTAGGCCGGCCTCCGAGGAGCTCAGCGATCCGAGGATGCTCAATCGACCATACGCTCACGAACGCGGTCCCTCCCGCCCGGAGGACGCGTCGCATTTCCTCGAGGGCCCGGACCCGGTCCTCGTGGGTCGGGAGATGATGGAGAACAGCGATGCTCAAGGCTTCATCGAAGATCCCATTCGGAAAGGGAAGGGCCGTCGCCTCTCCCGCGAGCCACTCAATCGTCTGGAACTCCCGCGACTTGGTCGTCGATTTCTTGCCGATCGACAGGAGGCGCCGCGACAGGTCGATTCCCACGACCCGGTGGCCGGTCAGGGCCAGCGGCCGGGAGTGCCGTCCATGACCGCAGCCGACGTCGAGCACGAGATCGCCCGCGGGGACCTCGTTGATGAAATCCAGCACCTCGGGCCACGGTTGGGTGCGCGCGGCCGCGTACGATTCGGCGATCTTGTCGTACGTCGATCGGACGTCCGCTCTGGAACGGCCCATGCGGCCACGGAGACCGCGGGGCGGAATAAAGCCTCGGTCACGGCCCCAGGGTCGCCCGTTGGACCTCGTCGGCCGTGCGACGTCGAATCTCGTCGAGGGACGGGAGCGGTTCCGCCGCGCGTCCGAGGTCCAGGTACTGCCTGTGTGCGGGTTGCATCTTCGCCCCGCACGAGGGGCACGCCCGCACACCGATCTCATAGGTCCCGTCCTTCGGGCATCGCTGGAGGTCCTTCCTCCCGCCGAACTTGCCCCGCTTCGCCGCGGGCTTCCCTTCGACCTCGACAATGTCCATCGCGAAGTCCACCGTGGGCGCGTTGCTCAGGCTCGTGCCGACGCCGAATCCGTCCGCCCCCGCTTCGAGCAGCGCGGGGATCGAGCCCTCATCCACGGAGCCGGACACGTAGATCTGGACGTCCTTGTGGCCTCGCAGATCGAGTTCCCAGCGGACCTCGCGGACGATCGCGGGGAAGTTGCCGCGGCGCGATGCCGGGGTGTCGAGTCGGACCCCGGTCAGGTCCGGGATCGCCTCGACCGCGAGGAGAGCCTCTGTCTTTTCGTCATAGTACGTGTCGACCAGGGCGATCCGCGGGATCTTCGCCTCGAGGTATTTGTGGACCGCCGCGAAGGCCTCGCGCGGTCCGCCCATCACGATGACGAGGGCGTGGGGCATCGTGCCCATGGCGGGCGCGCCGAACAGCTCCGCCCCCAGGGGCGTCGTGATCGCATCGAGCCCGCCCACATAGACGGACCGTTCGATCAAGGGCGCGATCGCGGGATGCATGCGGCGCACCCCGAAGGATAGGACTCGTTTGCCGCCCGCGAGCTTGCGGATCCGCGCCGCCTTCGTCGCGATGCCGGTCGCCTGGCAGATCATGCCGAGCACCGGCGTCTCGTACAGGGCCCATTCCCCATAGGGACCGTCGAGGACCATGGCCGGGACTGGAATCCCGCGCGGCGTCCGCGAGGGGAAAAAGCTGCCTTCCGGGAGGGCCCACAAGCTGACGGACTTGCCCTCGAGGAGATGGACGACTTCCTCCACGCCGCACAGGACCGCCCACGGCCATCCGATCGGCAGCGAGCCCGTCGTGACCTCCGCGACCACGCGGACGCGGTCCCGGCCCGCCTTCTTCAGGACGTCGAGAGTCCGGAGGAAATAGACGTCACTGGTCCGGCCGGCCCGGATTTCGTCCTCGGTGGCGACGTGAAAATCCCGACCCCGAGCGGCCTTCGGCATCGTCCCTCCCGGCCGCTACTTTCTGTGCGTATTAGAGCTTTTGGCCGACCGCTCCCGAGGCTCGTACCGCAGATCGGATCACGGGCGGATGCAGGCCTGGATGCTCCAGGGTGCAGGCGCCGGATACTCGGAGCAGAAACGGACGTTCTCAGCCTCTTCTGCGTCGTACCGCTCCGGATGCATGCCCCAGGGGAAACCGCACTGGGCGCACGAGTCGTGCCACGCCGAGTGCGATTTCCGGTCGTGCCGGCGCTTGGGAGGGAGGAAACGAGCGCGGCCAGACCACTTCGTTGACGTGTCGAGGCGGTTAGTCATTTCCGTGTCGACCCGTAGCGTTTTCTGCCAATCACGGACCCTGCTTGAAAGGGCGTGATGCACGTTGGTGATAATCGAGTCATACGCGAATATATCCTACAATCCAGGCCACGCGGGCGAAATGATAATTATTCTAGAGATTAACCGCCGCCGCGGACATCTTCGTGCCGAAGGCCGTCAAGATCTCGGCGGATCGGAGGACCTCCGCGAGGGAGACGCGTTCGTCGGGAACATGAATCCGTTCCGTTTCCCCCGGACCGAAGACCGCGCACCGCGCATTGTGGGCGGCGTAGTAGGCCATCTCCGTGCCGTACGTGACTCCCGTGATTTCCGTGCCAGCAAGCTCTCGCAGCAGTCGAACATGACGTGCACTCTCGGAGACGGCGGCTGCGGGGACCTCGTGGAAGAGCTCGAGTGAGACCTCTTCTTTTGCGCGGGCGAACGCCTTGCGCAGGAGGGTTTCGACGTCCTCCTTCGTCGTGCTCGGGGGATGTCGGCAGTCGAGGTCCACCGCGCATGTGTCCGCAACGACATTCGGCTTCGTCCCGCCCTGGATGACGTCGGCACTCACCGTGATCTCCCGGAGCACGTCCTTCGGATGGGAGTACGGCTCGAGACGTGTCAGGATCCGCGCCATTCGAAGAATCGCGTTGTCGCCCAGATGCGGCATGCTGCCGTGCGCACTCCGACCCCGGACGCCCGCCCGGTACCAGAGGACGCCTTTCTCGTTCGTGATGACCCGCAATGCGGACGGCTCCGCGACGATCACCGCGGCGGCGGTCCGTACTTCGGCCGACGATGCGAGCTTGATCGCCCCATGCATCGTCGTCTCTTCGTCCGTCGTGAAGAGGAGGGAGACGGGAATGCCCGCATCCAGGAGCTGCCTCGCTGCGCCAAGACCGGCGACGCATCCCGCCTTCATGTCCGCGGTCCCGCGGCCGTACAGGAAGTCGCCTTCCCACACACCCTGTTCGCGCGTCCAACCGGAGGCGAGGGGGACGGTGTCCAGGTGGCCGTTGAACAGCACGCCGCCGCGACCGCTCGAGGCTATGACGGCATTCACATCGGCATGGACGGTCGGACGGAGGCCCAGCTCCTCGATCGACGCGGTCGCGGCACGGAGAATGGCCCGCATGTCTGCGTCCGGAGTGGAGGGAATCGCGACGAACTCGGTGAGCTTCTTCCGGACGTAGTCCTCGAGGCTCATGTTCCTCTCCTGTCGAGCTCGTTATGCACGATCACAATCGCGTGGTCGGCATGGAGTGGGAACGGCCCGAGCCCGATCTGGAGAGCCCCGCGATCGGTGAGGGAACGCTCCTCTTCGACCGTGAGGTCTTGATTGTCCGACAACACGAAGGTCGCGTCCGCGGGCAGACCGGCCTGCCGGATATCCTTGCCGCCCTCCTTGAGGTACACGAATGTCGGTCCGAGCCGATCGAGTGCCTCCTCGAAGGTCGCAATCGATCCATG
>VBMR01000019.1 GCA_005878325.1 Methanobacteriota archaeon
GCCAATCCGCTTGCAGGATTGTGCCATCGGCCCCTGTGAGCGCCTCCTTCACGCTGCCGAGGATCTTCACCTCGGGTACCACTTTGGAGAATGCCGCAGCGGCGAGGGGGTCATAACCGACGACGAGGGCCCCCTTGGAGAGCAGGGTCCGGGCGATCGGGACGGCCCGCGTCTCCCGGATGTCGTCCGTGTCTCCCTTGAACGCGAGTCCGAGGAGGGCGATTCGCCGACCCCGCAGGTCCCCGAGTTCCTCTTCGAGCATCTCGATCGCGCGCATATACTGGACCTCGTTTTGCGCCAAGACCGCCTCTAGGATTGGAGCCGAGGCCCCGCGCTGCCGCGCGCCCGCGACGATCGCCCGAACGTCCTTCGGGAAACAGGATCCGCCGAAGCCGACGCCGGGGACGAGGAATCGTGGGTTGATGCGCGGGTCGAGGCCCAAGCCTCGGTGCACTTCGTCGTAGGAGACGCCGAAGGCCTGACACAGATTCGCGAGCTCATCGGCGAAGGCGACCTTCACGGCGAGGAACGAGTTCGTCGCGTACTTGACGGCCTCCGCGGTCTTCAGGTCCGTCAGCAGGGCGGGACCCTTGGCGGAACGGTACAGGGCTTTCACGCTCCGGGCGGTCGCGGCATCGTCCGCCCCGACGACGATCCGATCGGGCCGCAACGCGTCCTCGAGGGCGTGACCTTCTCGAAGGAATTCGGGATTCATCGCGAGACGGAAGGGGAGGCGCGCGCCTTCCAGGATTGGGCGCACGACACGATCGGTCGTCCCCGGCAGCACGGTGCTCTTCACGACGACGATGCGTCGTTTCCCGTCCTGCCACGCGGAGGCGAGGGACTTCGCAGCCTCCCTCAGAAACGCGTCCTCCATCGTCCCGTCCGGGCGGGGCGGCGTCCCGACCGCGAGGAAGACGAATCCGGAGGGCCCGAGCGCCTCGTCAATCGTCTCCACGACGGTGAGGTGCTTTTGGCGGAGAGCCGTTTTCAGCGCTCGCTCCACCCCTTTTTCGTAGAAGGGCGGCTTCCCGCGGGCGACCTGCTCCCGACGATCGGCGTCGATCTCCACCCCGAGGACCCGATGTCCCTGCGCCGCGAACGCAACCCCGGTCGTGAGGCCCACCGGGCCGAGGCCGACGATCGTCAGGGTCGCCACATTGCGTTGTAGCCAAGGGGGTCCGATAAAGATTGCGCATCACTCGTGCGGTTTCCTTTTGTCACGAAGTGCCTCGCTCCTCAGCAGCTCTCCGTACAGTCCGACCAGCCGGGGCTCCATTGCCTTCCAATTGTATCGGGATTCGAACGCGGCGCGGCCCCGTGCCCCCATCGCGGCGCACGTTTCGGGAGAGAGCATGAGGGATTCGAGGGCTCGCTTGAGGGCCTCCCGGTCGCCAAAGGGCACGACCATCCCGCAGCCGACCTCCCGCACGATGTCCGCGGCGATCGTCCCGTCGGAAACGATCACGGGCTTAGCGAGCATCATCGCCTCGAAGATCTTGTTCGGGGCCGCGAATCGGTTGTTCGGGACCCGGGGGTCGTACAGGGCGGCCACGGCACTGCCGGTCGCCGTGCGCTCAAGGACCTCTTCGTACGGGATTGTTCCCAGATACGAGGCCGCGGGCGAGGACTCGATGTCGGTCAGGAGTTCCGCCTCGTCAGGCCCATGGCCCGCGACGAGGAGGACCGCGCCGGTCGCCTCGCAGGCGGCGACCAGGTCGACGAGTCCTCGGTCCTTCGCAATCATGCCGCCGTAGAATACGACGAACCGGTCGGGGTCGGTCGGCCGAGAACTCATACCGCGATCGTCTGGCACGTTCTCGATTTCGATGAGCCTCCTGGGACGGGCGCTCCCGAATTGGACGCTCCGCCGGAGGTCCGGGGTGATGACGGCGTCGGCCATCGCGACCATACGCCGTTCCGCGTTCGCGAGCAAGGCGCGGAGCCGTGGTGAGATGGGGGCGGTCACCATCTCGGCGTAGAAGTCGAAGATGTCGTAGACGACTCGGGCGCCTGCGATCCGGCCCGCGGGGTAGGCCGCGATCATCGTGTCGAAGTCGACCGCATGGACCGCATGGGGGCGGAGGGCGAGAATTCGGAAGAAGAGGAAGGACCACCATCGCGGGAGGAGGAAGGCGAGTTCGGGTCGCCCCTCCGGTGCCCGGTGTCGGAGGCGGTGGAACCGGAGTCCCTCGCGCGTCTCTTCCGCCGGATGGGCCAGCTCTCGATCCCAGAGGATCACATGGACCTCATGGCCCGCCCGCGCAAGGGTCCCGGCCTCCTTCCGGATGCGGGGCTCCAAACCGGCCGGGCTTTTCGACCGGACGAAGACGATGCGCACGGCCACTCATCCCAAGGATGCGGCCACAATCTCGGCGATCTGAGGAGCGGTTGTGCCGTCCCCGTACGGATTCGGCCAATCGTGCTTCCCGTCGAGCTGACGTCGGACCGCGGCCCGCACACGTTTCGGATCCGTCCCCGTGAGGACATTCGACCCGATCGCCAGGGTCTCCGGGCGTTCCGTGTTCTCCCGGAGGGTGACGCACGGCACACGGAAGAAGCAGCTCTCCTCTTGGAGCCCCCCCGAGTCCGTCAGGACAAGGGCCGCTTCCTTCTCCAAGACGAGCATGTCGAGGTAGCCCATGGGCTCGATCCGACGGAGCGTCGAGATCCCCTTCGCTCGCGACTCCAGGCCGAACTCGTGGAGCCGCTTCGCCGTGCGCGGATGGATCGGAAAGACGATGGGTCGGCCCGCTTCGTCCGCGGCCGCTTCGAAGGCGTCCAGGGCCCGCGCTAGGCTCTCCTTTGAATCGACGTTCTCTGCGCGATGGAAGGTGAGGAGGAGGTAGCCCCGAGGCGTCACCCCGAGCCGCGAGAGGACGTCGGACTTCGCCTCCGCGTTCGGGAGGTTCTGGATCAGGGCGTCGATCACGCTGTTCCCGACCACATGCACGCCTCGCGTGACGTTCTCTTGGCCGAGGTTGTCCGCCGACGTTGGGGTCGGCGCGAACAGGAGGTCCGCGAGTTGGTCCGCGATGATCCGGTTGATCTCCTCGGGCATCGTCTTATCGAAGGAGCGGATGCCCGCTTCGACGTGGGCCAGCGCGCGCCCCTGCTTCTTCGCGAGGAGGGCGCCCGCGACCGTCGTGTTCGTGTCCCCGTGGACGATCACGAGGTCCGCCGTCTCGGTGACCCCGGCGACCTGCCGCATCGTCGTCGCCACCTGCAGATGGGGCGGCTGCTCCTTCAACTCGAACTGGTGATCCGGCTCCCGCAGGTCCATGTCCCGGAAGAAGATCCGGTCCATCACGAGGTCGTAGTGTTGCCCCGAATGGACGAGGACGTGCTCGTGATCGAGGCCGTCCAAGGCCTTCACGACGGGGGCCATCTTGATGATTTCCGGCCGGGTCCCGATGATCGTCACGATGCGGCCCATGCCTGCTCGACAGCCTCGTCGTGCAGGAAGGGCCGCTCGAGGTGATCGTCGTCGATTCGGGCAGCGAGGACACGACGCGCGACATCGTCCGCGGGTACGAGCGGCGCTACGACTTCATCCATCTGTACATCTCCGGCGGCACCCGCGGCGCGGGCCGGAACTTTGGGATTCGGAAGGCGAAAGGCGAGGCGGTCTCCTTCATCGACGGCGACGCGATCGCGAATCCGTTCTGGCTGAAGTCGTTGCGGGAGGCCCTGCAGCGGGGCGACATCGTCGCGGGCCATACGATCCAGATCGGGTACCAGGCCTTCGAGGAACTCGAGCGCGTCGAGCTGATCGTCGAAAGCACGGACGTCACCTACCCGTCGACGAACCTCGCCTACCCGAAGAGCATCCTCAACGCGATCGGTGGCTTCGACGAGTGGTTCGTGACCGCGGAGGACATCGACCTGAACATCCGCGCCGTGCGGGCGGGCCACGCGATCGCCTTCCGGGCGGACGCGATCGTGTACCACCGAACCCGCGGCTCCACGTACGACTTCCTCCGCCAGGCCTTCTGGAACGGGGCGGGGCGCAAGCAGCTCACGCTCAAGCACGGCGCCCTCTGGAGCCGGTACCGGCCCGTCCGGATGTTGCAGCAGCGGACGAGCTTCTGGTCCCTCTTGCGGCTGAGTTCCGCCCTCCTGGGCTATCTCGGATACAAGCTGTTCGGCAAGCCGCTCCCGTCGTGACCGGAAACGTTTTGCAGGTCCCCTCGATGCCGCGCGGGAAATGCCCAAGGTCTCGGTCGTCATCCCGACGCGGAACGAGGAAGGGTCGATCGGGAGGGTGATCGACGAGGTGCGGAAGGCCCTCGGGGCTCGGGTCCTCGAAATCTTGGTCGTGGACACGGATTCGCGGGACGGCACGCGGGACATCGCAAGGGCGAAAGGGGCGCGGGTGGTCGACGAACCGCGGTGGGGCTATGGGCGGGCCTACAAGACCGGATTTGCGGAGGCCCGAGGAGAGTACATCGCGGCGCTGGATGCGGACCTCACGTACCCCGCGGACCGCCTGCCGGATTTCGTGGACGCCCTGGAGTCGGGTCGGGCGGACTTCGTGTCCGGCGATCGGATCTCTGGCCTCCGCCCGGAGGCGATGACGGGGATGCACCAAATCGGGAATCAGATGCTCAACGTGGCCTTTCGCTTCCTCTACCGGACGCCGGTCAGGGATTCTCAGTCCGGGATGTGGGCCTTCCGACGCGAGATCCTCGCCCACGTGGGGCCCCTCCACGAGGGAATGGCCTTTTCCGAGGAGCTCAAGGTCGAGGTGATCGAGCACGGATACCGGTTCCTCGAGATCCCCATCGACTACAAGGTCCGCGTGGGCGACAAGAAGATCCGCAGTTTGCGGGACGCGGTCAGCAACTTCGTGTGGCTCGGACGGAAGCGATTCGGCTGGTCGTCGCGCTCCCGGTGACCTATTCCGACAGGATCTCCGCGAGCTTCTGCCACTCCCGCACGAAGCGGCGGGCGTCGAAATTGCCGTCCACGTATCGGGCCAGGGCCTTGTGGAACCCGGGGTCGATGTCCGAGGCAAGGAGTTGCCAGGCCTCCCAGTGCTCCATCGACTTCCAGGTCCAGGCGCCCTCGAGGTCGAGTCGATGGAGACCGTGGTCCTCCCACGACATCCGCACGGTCCCGAACTCGACCGCGAGCTCGTACAGGACCCGGGCCAAGAGGACCGACTCCTCCTTGGGCATGGTGAGTTCGTCCCCTTTGCGGAGCCGCCGAGGGTACTGGATTCGGACGGACGTCAGGCCCTCCGCCGCGGCGAGGGACGCGTTCGTCTTGTCCATTGTCAGGAAGAATACGCCCTTCCGGAAATCGATCCCCCGCAGGAACGCCTTGAATTGGTCCCGGATCATCGAGTCGGCGTTCACGATCGTGAGGCCGTCCGGCGATAGGTGGAGCTGTTCCGGATTCGTCGGTCCGACCACGAGGACGCTGAGCCCCTGGTACCCTTCCGTTCGCTTGAGGGTCGTGATCTCCTGGAGGGCGCGGTATCCGCGGCGGCCGGCATGGGCCAGCCGGCCTCCCTTCTTCATGTTCGCCGAGTTCTCGAGTTCCTTCATCACCACGCCGGGGATCACGAGGAGGATCCAGTTGATGCTCTCGCGGTACGGCCGAACGTGGATCCGCGAGAACTCATCGAGGAGGTGCTCGCCGAGGATCGCGTTGTACAGGATGTTCGTGTCGACGCCGAGGATGAGGTCCTCGTATTCCGCCAGGCGTCGGGCGGTCGCCGTGAGCCCGATGGGCTCGACGAACCCCGCGCACACGAGGGCGGAGTTCAGCCAATCCAGGTACTCCGGGGAATCCTCGAGGACCTTCAGCCGGAACTGCGTGGGCGTCCCGAGGATCTCGACGAGCGGGAACTCCTCCTTCGAACCCCCCGTCCCGATGGAACCAATGCGGATCTTGTCCACGCTGCCCTTGATCGCGCCGAGCGCGAGTTGCATCGCGGGGAATTCCGCGATCTGACCTTTCTCGAGGAGTTCGCGGAAGCTCACTCTACGCCTCCGAGAGGAGCCGGTCCACCATCCACTTCACGTCGAAGGGCCGGATGTCCTCGTACGTCTGCCCGAGGTTCACGAACACGACCGGCTTGCCGATCGTCTTCGCCATGGAGAGGGCCGCGCCGCCCTTCGCGTCGGCGTCGATTTTCGTCAGGATGATGCCGTCGATTCCCACGGCCTCGTGGAACTGTTTCGCCTGCTCGATCGCGTCGTTCCCGGCGAGGGCGTCGCCGATGTACAGCAGGAGGTTCGGCTTCGCGACCCGTTTGATCTTCTTCATCTGGTCCATCAGATTCTGGTTCGTCTGCATCCGGCCCGCGGTGTCGATCAGGACGACATCCCGTCCGCGGGCGCGCGCATATTCGACCGCGTCGAACGCCACGGCCGCCGGGTCCGCCCCCGCGGCGTGCTTGATCAGCTTGAACCCGATCGCCTCCGCATGCTTCTCCAGTTGCTCGATCGCCCCGGCACGGAACGTGTCCGCGGCCGCGACGACGCAGGTGCGACCGCGCTTCTGGAGGTGATACGCGAGCTTCGCGATCGTCGTCGTCTTGCCGGTGCCATTCACCCCGACGAACATCACGATGAAGGGTCGCGGTCCTTTCTCAACGAGCGCAAAGAAGTCGACGGGCGCGACGGACAAGGCCTGCGTCATGGCGTCCCGCAATATGGCCTCCACGCCCCTCTCCAAACTCGTGTCCCGCGCGACCCTCCGGCCGGCCAGCTGGTCCGCAATCCGGTCCACGATTTCTTTCGCGACCGGGAATGCGACGTCGGATTCGATCAGAGCAATCTCCAGATCGTACAGGACTTCCTCGAGCTTGTCTTCCTTGATCTTGCGACCGGATTCCCCGATGCCCGCGGATGCGGCCTCCGCATTCGCCTTCTCCTCCCAGCCCGAAAGCCGTTCCCGGAACTTCTTGAACATCTAGCTCCGCCCGGTCGGGGCGCCCCTCGTCTGGATCCGCTCGTACAGGTCCTGGACGGCGGCGCCCTGGGCCTCCGCGCGCCGCTGCAGCTCCGCGAGGCGTCCGCCGATCGTGTTCGCGGCCTCCGTGATCGACTTGATCCGTCGGTCGAGGCGCTCGATTTGCTTCGGGATGTCGTCGTACACGATGAGATCGGACCCGATTGAGACGAAGGCCCGGTCGACATCCTTCGATTCCGCGACCAGGAACGAATTCGCGCCGACCGGGACGAGGACTTCGGCCCCTCGGCCGGCCTCCCGATACCGGGTGAGGGTCTCCCGAGCTCGCAGGTGCTCCTCCAGGGAGATTCGGATGATCTCCTGCTGCTGCGCCAGGGCCTCGATCTGCTCCCGGAACTGGTCGAGGACCGCCATCCCGCGGCGCAGGTCCGACTCCGACGGCGTCATGCCTTCGCCTCCAAGGCGTATCGGACGGCTTGGTCCTCGATCTCGTCCTTTGGGACCTCCTCGACCTTCGCGATCGTAATGTACTTGCGGGCCACGCCGTGGTGGCTGCCGAGGAGGGACATCACCTTCTCGCGGGCCGCGGCCTCGTCCTTCGCCGCGACCTCCTTCGAAAAGGGCGTCCAATCGCGCGCCATGCGGAAGCGGCCGCTGAGGCGAAACGCCTTCATGGAAACGGCGTGGCAACGACCTCGCTACTTAAGAACTTGCTCGGCCGCTTGCACGGGCGACGCGAAATGTTGGCGGAGCTCCTCCGCGATCGCCCGGGTGATGCCCCGGACGGCCATCAGGTCTCGCAGGCTCGCCTTCGCGAACGCGTCCCGGGTGCGGAAGCCCGCATCGATCAGGGCCTGCGCGCGGGCCTTTCCGATCCCTTTGATCCGGAACAACTCCTCGAAGATTTCCGACGGCGGCGCTTTCGCGGCCTCCAGCTCCTGCACCTGTCGCTGGACGTCCTCGTCCCCGGGGCTGATCTTCAAGACCTCCGAGTAGGCGCGGAGGGCGTCCTCTACACGTCCCATCTTGACGAGCACGTCCCCTTTCGCCGCCCACGCCGCGTCGTCGCCCGGGTCGCCTTCGGTCAGGCGGTCGAAGGCCTCGAGCGCCCCTGCGAGGTTCCCCGCGGCCACGAGGATGTTCCCTCGGTGCAGGAGGGCGGACGCGTTGTTCGGCTGGATCCCCAGGACCAGGTCGAGGCAGTTCAACGCTTCCTGCGGCTTGCCGCTCCGTCGATACGCGACGGCCTTGCCGATCAGCGCGTTCACGTTGCCCTCGTCCACTTCGAGGATCGCGTCGAACAGGGACAGGGCGTGCGGGTAGCTCCCGCTCGCGCTCGCGATCAGCGCGCGGCTCAGGAGGCCGGGCACGTCGACCCGCACCTCCTCGATCTTCTGACGGAGGCTCTCGTCGGAGGGGTTGACCGCGGCCGCCGCCTCGTACGCGGACAAGGCCTCCGGCCGTCGTCCGAGGTTCGTCAGCGCATCCCCCTTGAGTTCGAGGGCCGCCGAATCGTTGGGTCGCAGCCGCAGCGCGTGCCCCAGGGTTTCGAGGCATTCCCGCCAGCTGCGGTCGGCCGCTTGGATTCGCGCGATCGCCTGCCACGCGAAGGTGTGCTTCGGGTCCCGATCGAGGATGCGTCGATAGAGGGTCAGGGCCTCCCGCGTGTGTTCCAAGTGGACGAGGCATCGAGCTTGGCCTTCGAGGGATGGCAGGTGTTGCGGGTCGAGGCGCAGCGCCTCTTCGTAGAGTTCGAGGGCTTTCTCGTAGGCGCCCGTCTCGACGAGCCCCTTCGCGGTCCGCGCGAGGCTTTGCGCCGTCTCGGGCTCCCGCGGCGGGGGGCGGGGGACAGGCGGCGGGACGAGCGGCTTCGGCCTGTCAACAGCAGGCGGGACTGCGGCCCGCGCGGCGACTGGCGGCGCCTTGGGTGGGTTGGCCACGGGAGGCGGGAGCGAGGGGGGAGGCGGGTCCACTGGGAAATGGGGGGCGATTGTTTCGTGGCCGGAGGAGCCCTCGGGATTCCTAATGACCGTCGCGTCATCGAACACGCGCTCCCCCTCCTCGAGCACGGAGGCGGCGCCCACGAGGCTGCTCGCCTTCGTCCGTTCCCGAATCGGTCGGAGGACGACCCACCAGGGGACCTGCGCGGCTCCGTAGAGGAAGAGGAGGAACGGGACCGTGGAGAAGAAGGTCGGGACGACGCCTTTCTCGAGGCTGAATTGGACGAAACTCCGGTTGTCCGAGGGGTTCTGGAAGTGGAGGGTCCAGGTCGCATGGCCCGCCCACATTGTTGGTTCGATTTCGAGGGTCACGGGCTCCAAGACCCTCAGCATGCGCTGCGAGGAGACGGACGCTTTGTTCCGCAGCACGGAAACGGAGGCCTCGCCCAACGTCAGGAGGACCCGCACATGGGTCACGAAGGTCACTCCGAGGGCATCCGGGCTCTCGAAGGTCACGTTCTCTTGGCTACGGGACTCGACCGGAATCACCTGCGGAGGGTCGGAGAAGATAGTCTCCATGACGGACGGGGTGATGGCGAGGAGGAGGATCACCGCGAGGCCGATCGCGAAACCAGCCGTGCGGAACGCGCGCGCCATCGAGGACTTCGCCATCAGGTACCGCTGTCCATCCCGCTGCACCTTCCGGATCTCCAGGAGCCGGAGGTAGAGCCCGACGAAGGCGGTGACGAGGCCCATCATCAAGCCCACCTCGATGACGCCGTTCAGGGGTAGGAAGAAAGGCTTGAGGCTCGCGCCGTCGCTTCCCAGCCGCGCCGCGATCAGGACGAGGGTCAGGGCGAGGATGCCCGCGAACACGGCCTTCCGGATCCGGCGGATTCTGAGGAGACGGTCCGTTCCCTGAAGGCGGTCGTAATAACCCAGCATTGGAGGTTAGACCCCTACGATGGTCTATCGGTGGATTCAGATGGCCTAGGAAAACCGGGCGCGTAAAGGTTCCACCTTCCATTATCAGGCTTGATTAGTTCCTGGAATCCCGCAGGGCCTAAGCCATGGCGGATACAGAGTCGTGGGCCATCGGGTGCCGCGGTTTATCCGGTCTCCGCCACGATCGTGGCGAGTCCCCTCGCCCCCAGAAAGACGGCCAGGTATTGCGGGACTTCTTGGACTCCAGCATCCAGTCGAACTTCCTCCCCTCGCATCTCCATCTGGACCTTGCCCTTCACCGCCATCCGGACGGGCTCGTCGGTCCACGTCTCCGGCACGGCGTCCCGAAGCGGGCGGAACCCATCGAGGGCGTCGCGGCTCAGCGGCACCACCCTCAGGCCGGTCTTCCCGTGCAGGGAAGAGGGCATCCGGATCAGGCGCTTGATGTCCGATGTCACGGGCTCATCCGTCTCTGCCCGCTGCACGACTCCTTCCAGGGAGACGCCGCCCTGCTCGTCGAGCCGCACGGGCTGGAGATCCTTCACGATCCGGATCACTAGGTCGCGACTCCGATCGGAGAGCGCCTCAATCTGTCCCTCCCGCAGTCGGTCGACCCCGCGGATTAGCCGCGGACTCGTCGCCCGCGGCTTGAACAGGTTCTCGTAGAGGTCTGCCGCATCCCCTTCGCGGACGCCCTCGAACGACATCAGGAATTTGATCGCGTCCTCTGGCTTGAGCGTCTCGAGCTTCGCAGTCAAGGCCTGAATCCCTCGCATGATCTTGCCCCTCCACCCCGGCTCGTCCTGCGCAGGCCCAACAACCCGCGTCTTGATTCGCGTGTGCCCTTGGAACTCCTTCTTGTCGAATGCGGATTCCCGAAAGACCGCGCCGACGTCTAAGCCTTTCCCGGTGATCCAATCCACGATCTCGCGGCGCTCATGGGAGCCGAGGGACCACACACGCTCGTCGAACACGTGGATGTGGTAGCCGCGGCCTCCCGAGAAGACGATGTGCATCGCCTTCTCCTCGAAGCCGAAGTCGGTTCGGAGGAAATCATCGTACAGGTGGAGGATCTTGAGCCGGACCGCCTCGAGCATTTCCGGGTACGTCATCTTCGCGGCGTTCGGAAGGTGGTCCGCGTCCAGATCGAAGATCAAGTCCGCCCCCATCCACCCTTTCTCTTCCATCGTCGGGGCGTCCGGCTTCTCGTAATAGGCGCTGGAATAGTACGCATGGGCCGGGACGCGGCTCTTCAGGAACGAATGGAGCTCCTCCTCGCGGGGAAAGCCCAGGTGACGTTGGACGATCCCCGCGGTCCAGAACATGAACCCGAACTCCCGCCGCGAGAACCGGTCTGGCAAATCGGGCTTCGTGCGGTTGTAGTAGCGCTGGAATTGGGCCCTCACGAAGTTTGAAGTGGCCTCCTTCGCCGAATCCGCCGATGCCATTTTCGTGTCGCCATCGGGGTGCCGGCCTTAAGCGTTCGCGGGAGGTCCGCGATTGGATGTCACCGGCATTGTGTCGATGGCCCCAACGACAGAAATAGGTCCGCGGGGCTTTCCGATCCCGTGGTGTCCCGCGTCGGGGCGTGGGCCGAGATGGTGGCCCTCTTCCTCTTGCTGTACGCAGGCGTTCCCTGGGCGGGCCTCCAAATTGACCGCGTCCTCGCAATCCCGCCGTGGCCCTCACCGCTCCCGTGGTTTGGCCTCGGGGGGTGCCTGCTGGGCTTCGCAGGACTCGGCTGGTGTTTCGTCCTCT